>NZ_CM009136.1:0-11462 GCF_002836335.1 Psychrobacter sp. Sarcosine-02u-2
GATATTAAGCTCCTGACTTTTTAAGGTCAGGAGCTTAATAGGGTTTTTAGGCTGTGCATTTACATGTTTGCTATGCGTTTAAGTAAAAACTCTACACGACTGGCATCATCCCCTTTGCCTTTGTACCCATAAGCCTTATCTACTGCTCTATCAAGGGCGATATGAGCTTTGGTTAGTTCAGGGTAAGGGTCAATCATGTAAGTATTGTAAAGCTTAGCAAGCGTTGGTGCATCCTCGCTATCGTCTTGGTAATGCTTACGAGCGTCTAAAACAGCTTGAGCAGCTAATCCAATAGCGTCTTTGGCTTTAACTGTTTTGTTATCTTTGGCTTTAGCATCAAAAGGATATGGGAAATTGTTATAAACGATAGTGTTTGAATAGTTATAACGACTTTCTAGACGCCCCGCTGTTAGCCTCATGAAAGCATTGTGCATACCACTTGATAAAATCCCAAAGTGATAGGTAGTAGCATTAGTAATAATATATATTTTATTTCCTGCAATTATGTCCTTATCTAAGAAACCGATAGGTATATAACGCCTATTTTCAGAAGAAACTGTTGGCAATCCTATGTACGGACTATTTGTATGTCTGCGTTCATCAAAGAGATGAGGCGTTTCAGCCTTTTTAATAGTAGCTAATTTAGTGCTTGATAGCCTTGAGCTTTTAACGTTTTCTATACGGCTTTGGACTAACGGCATTTCTCTCAAGTCTTTATTAAGCTGTAAAGGATCACAACCATCAAACCAGAGACACCAACGCTTAACGTCATTAAGAAATTCATAACCCATCATATAACGCTTTATATATTTCTCAGCAATAGGCTCTAATCCAATCAATTCTTTATACTCATCATCTGATAGCAACAAGTTACCACCATCCGTAGGCTGATTACCACGTGACATTTCTAGCTCATTAGAAACTTGCTTTTTAGCTCTATCAAAAAATACTAACGCTCCATCAATCAAGTAACCATTAATTATTTTTGCTTTGTTTGGTGTAGGGTCACCGGATATATCATCATAGCTAAAGATAGCTTTATCTTTACGCTCATGCGTTGAGTAGCCTACGATTACACAATGCACCCCTGCCACACCTTTACCCTCATTCGTCCATTTAAACGTATGGTGGGCGAAATTAATATGACCACAACATTTTTCAAGCAAATACTGCCACAAGTTAGCTACATGCTCACCTTGAACGATAGAGTTAGTAGACACAAAAGCCGTTTCGATATGGTGTCCTTGTTTGGTGACTGACTGCATATAGTGCATGGCTTTGACGTACCATCCTGATACATAATCTAAAGACTTATACTTTTTGATATTGATTGCCACATGCGCCATATCAGCTTTTTGTTCTTTATTTTGATAGGCATAACCAATAAAAGGCGGATTACCCATCACAAAATCGCACTCATTAGCCGTTAGAACATCCTCCCAGTCAATTTGCAGGGCATTACCCTCGGTAATGTGTGGACTGTACACAATGGGCGTTGTAGGGCGTGTCGTACCAAAACGCTCGGCAGTGGCTTGGTTAAGCTGGTGATCCGTGATCCACATTGCCACCCTTGCGATATGAGCCGCATGGGGTTCAATCTCGATGCCATAAAACTGCTCAACCGTGACTTGACACATACTACTAATATCAAGCAGACCTCTTTGATCACCATAAATCTGTGCAATCAGCTGATTTTCTAGCAGTCGCAACTCACGGTAAGCAATGATTAGGAAGTTGCCACAGCCACAAGCAGGATCAAAGAATTTTAATGTAGGTAGTTTTTCATAGAGTTTTATGGCTCTAGGCTTGTCTTTAGCGCACTTTGAAAACTCATCACGCAGCTCTTGTAAGAATAAGGAGTTGATGACCTTTAAAATATTCTTTTCACTGGTGTAATGAGCACCAAACTCACGACGTTTATCGTCGCTGTCGGCTGTGTCGTCTATATCGAGTACGCTTTGGAACATTGAACCAAAAATAGCAGGGCTAATCTCGCTCCAATCAAGGTTATTGCACTGAACAACGAGGTTATAGAGGTTTTCATCAAAGTAAGGGATACGGATTGACTGAGAGAACAGATCACCGTTGATATAGGCAAAAGCTGCATAGCTTTCAGGTAGGCGACTTGAGCGATCTTTAGTGTTTAAAGTATCAAACAGCGTGGTAAATACCTCGTTAAGGTTGCTACCGTCACTCCTTGCCTCATTCGTGAGTAACCCATCTAATAAGTTTTTTTGGCCAAAGATGCCGGTGTCATCAGCAAAGAAACAAAAGATCAGTCGAGTTAAGAATAGCGCTAATTCATCGGCATTGACCCCATCGGAGATAAACGCTTGATGCAGCTTAGCGACCATTTCAGTTGCTTGACGGTTAATCGGGTTTTCTTCAACGATCTCAGCCATTGCCGCATTTGGCGCTAAGAAGTCCAACCATTCAGCATTTTTAGGGAGATCAGCAAGCCGACACTTATATTCTTTGATATTCAGAGGGTTTTCAATATCGAATAACCATAGTTCATCGAAGTTAGACAGCACAATATATCTTGGCTTATCTGCTACGCTTAGGCGTTCATAGTATTTGCTGACTTGGTTATAAGCTTTATTAAGATCAAGACCACGGCTTTTTTGTTCAATCATGACCAGTTTAGGAATAAATGCATCAACATACTTTTGAGATTTATCATCTTTTAGACGATGCTCAAACGCTTTGAGCTGTACTTGACCTGATACACCATAAGCGTTAAATATTTGTGTCCAAAAATTCTGACTTTGACCCCTCTCATATCCCTCAGCGTCTTTATAATCATGGATAATACGGTGTAGCTGCTCACGGATATGCTGATAGTCTAAACTCATTGGTAGCCTTACTGTTTTGTTTAATAGAATTGCTGCTAATAATACTCATCATTTTGACTGTTTGAAGCTTAATTCTTATTTACTTCTAAATTTATCCCAAAATTCATCAATACATTCATCCAATAAATCAGCATCAGATATGACGTCTGACTGCTGTTGTAGAAAACTTATATCCATTGCAGTACTGTAATCTGCATACTTTTTATCTATCATGTTATGGAAAAAACCTTCATCATTCGAGTCATCTGGGTAAAACATCTTGTGTAGTGACCACCAGTCGTTAAAAAATCTGCAAAAGCTTACTAGCTGTTTTTTATCGTATTTATAAACAACATATGGATAAAATTGAATAGGTAAATGTGGAAAAAAATCTATCAATGTAGTCCGAATTGCTTCTTGTTGCTTCGTTAACTTTTCAAAATAATTAATCATTTTTGTAATCCTATGAGTTTAGGGCTGAAAGGGTCACTGCAACTCAGCAAATGAGTCATGTACTCTCTAACATACCTAGGCTCTTGTAGTTGTTTTTTCAGCTTCATCTTAGCTTTAAAGTAGCTATCACAATCTGACCAGTTACCTACGATTGAGGGTTCTTGGTGTAGTAGCTCCGCATACTTATCTGCTTGCGCTGGAGTCATACCTTTAACCTCTTCATCTGTAACACCGTTTATCCAATCGATACTATGAGGATCTCTTACTATGCCAAGAGGTTTCGTATCTTTTTCCTTAATTTTAAACCTAAAGGTAAAGCCTGCAATCTGACGCCCTTGCTTATGCTGCTCATAAGTAGCTGTAATGTCCGTATGATCGTTAATCTGCTTTATAGCATGGTCTAATACTTTTGCTTTAAAATTATTCATCTGTTTGTATTTATTAGGCTCAACCCCTAGCATCGAGCGTAAATTATCAATCATTATCTTATTGGTTTTACCCACTGAGCGCCAACGTATCATTAATTCATATAATCTAATGGCATATTCACTTTGCAAGCTACTTACTTGCCTTAACTCATATTCGGTATAGCAGCTATCAAGGCGTGTTATTAGCGGAATAACATCACTCGCAAAAGTTAGCTCAACACAGCCCAGTTCATCAGCATAAGCAATCTTCTCTACCCAACGGCTTTTATAATGTATGTTCTTACCGCTCGCCTCTTCTATCTTGTCGTAACTAAATCCTGCTTCATACAACCCGTTAACTGCACGTTTCATGGCTTCGTATGCAGTATGTTTTTCTACACTGAATTGCTGCTCATAGCTTTTAGCGTAAAGGCGCAAAGGTTTACCTACATCAATCAGCTTGTTTTGCTCTCTTGCTTCAATGATTGCTAGGAATATAAGCCGCTGCTCTGCCACTCCTAAGCTATAACTTGCGCCCATCAAATCGTTATCTTTAGAAACTATTTGTTTTTTGGTCATGGCTGTCTTGCCTGTAATTGAACAATGTATAAATTAAGCATAACCATAACATTAAATATATATCGCTACAATAGCAATTAAAAAGTATCTATAAGGTCGTAAAAGGTAGCTTTATGGGTCGTAAAAGGTAGCTTTATGGGTCGTAAAAGGTAGCTTTATGGGTCGTAAAAGGTAGCTTTATCAGCTCCAGAGTCCTTTACTGGTAAGCTCTGTAGCTAACCTAAAAGCTTTTAAAAACTATTAAAAACATTAAAAACCTTTTTACTTATTATTTAGTAAAGTTTCTTCAAAAAAATAACTCATATCAGCCTTATTACCTTTATCCTCATCAAAGTCACGTTATATACTATTATATGAATGAGGTTTAATTGCAGACCTATTGATACTAAAATATGATGTACATTGTATTGAACTTTAATAAGCAAAAATCCCTTCTGTAGCATTGATACAAAAGGGATTTAAACCTACTCTACTTATGAGATCAGAGGTCTGAATAAATGAAATCCATCAAGTTTTGTGCTTGTGTCCTACAGTCATTGGGTTTAAATATTTAATTTGCCTCATAGTCAAGTTAATGCGATAGTTGTTCACTGAACGTTCTGAACAGTTGTACTGAACAGCCATTAAAAACGTACTTGAACACTAGGTGAACCATGAACATATCGGTGACGAAAGCAGCAAAAGAATGGGGTGTATCAAGAACAACAATCTACCAGAAAGTCAATAATGGTGAGCTTTCCAGAACCGCAGACAAGAAAATAGACATTGCAGAAATGTTGCGAGTGTTTGGAGAGCCGATTTCTAAAAAACGTACTGAACGTTCAATGAACACTGTCCAAAGTACACCGCTGAACAGTCAAAGTGTTCAGTACAGTACAGACATTGAACACCAGTTAGCACTCGAAAAGCTTAAGAACGAACATCTTAGCCAACAAGTGAGCGATCAAAAGAAGGTGATAGAAAATTATCAGCAGCAGATCGGTCAGCTTAACAAAACACTGGATAAAGCCAACGCCAGTATTCAGGATTTTGCCCAAGCTAGGCTACTAGAATTTAAAAAATTTGAGCAGGGCTATGAGCCGCCGCCACTAGCCCAAGAGAAAGAAAAAACAGATGACTTAAGCGTAGCGACGACCCAGAAGAAAAAAAGATGGTGGGAATTTTAGTGTTTTAATGATTAGGAGTTTATGGCAGTAAGATACAAGACACTTAAGAATTATCACCAGATAGGAATTTTAAATAATCTACCGTTTTGACCATCATCATGCAATTTGAGTATAATCTCTTCTGGTGTAAACACTGGGACAGGCATACCTATTACTTCTGAGCTGATAGAAGTAATAATGATTTGTAGACCTTGATTGCTATAGGTACGTAATACCTCTAATAAAATAGTTTTTTTGCGATGATCTAAACCCTCGAAGGCACCATCAAGGTATATAAATCTTGGATAGTTGTTTTCTATATAAGCTAGCGATACAGCTAAATCAAAAGCTATACATAGTAGTTTTTGGTAACTATCCCCATCACCCTCACTAGTGCTATCGCCGTTCTTATTTTGATAGTTTGCCTCAAACTCAAAGTTCCCTTGTTTGTTTAGAAAAACAACAATAGACCCTTCTTTATCTAAAACCTGAGAGATAATATCGTTAAAATAAATACGAATTTTTGCAAATATATTTTCAGAGTTTTGATGTACGTCACTTACATTTTTTTGTAAAAGCTCTTCAGTTGATTCTAGCTCAGCATCTAGCTTTTTTATATTATTTTCTAGAGATAATATCCTTTCTATAGTCTCTTTCTGGTGTTCTAGGAAAGCTATATCCCCTTGAATGTTAGATATATTCCTATTAGACTCCTTGAATTTTATTACTAATTCTGTCTCTGTTAAGAAGTTTAAATGACTTGCTCTAGATTCATTAAGAGCAATTAAATCTCGCTGGATATCAGCTAGCTCTACTTGTAGGCTTCTTAATTCTTCCCTTAAATATAGGTTTCTTTCGTCCGTAATAGCTTTATTAAACTCTATTAACTGGTCGAAACTCTTGCTTATTTGATCGGGGAATATCACATTAGCTTCACTAAATAAGTTCATTACCTTTTCAGTGTTGAATTTTATATTTTCTGTATTTAGTGACTCTCTAATGCGATTAATATTATTTTTTAAACTATATTCAAGTATGTTTTTATCAGCAATCTCTTGATCGACTCTGCTAACAAGCAGCTCAATAGCATTTTGATCTGACTCACTGAAATTAAAAGCATCAACGAACGCTTTCAATTTACCAAGCTCTGTACTACGAAGGAGAATTTTATTGTTAATACCACTTAGTTCTTGACTGGCATTCTTGGTGTCAAAGAAAGAAAGCGTTGATATCTGTTCTTTCAGTTTTGAAACTTCAATTTGCTTGTTGTAATGCTCAGTGGCAAGGTCGCCATCAAATCCTAGCAAATCAGCCATATAAGGCTTCCAATCTATATCTTTCCCTCTATGTTTATCTAATTTAAAAACCGACCTGAAGTCACCTTGAGTTCGCACAAGATAACCAGTTATCTTGCGATAATGATAATTACCTAGTACATCAAAGCGCAACTTACCTTCTAACAGAATCTTGGCTTTATCAAGGGCAACATTGTGGTGATCCCAGAACTCGTCAGAAGATTGCCTAAAATCCTGATGTTTTTCATTATGAGATTTAAAGCTTATTTTGGTGTTAGTAGCCACACTACGTCGGATAGTTAAAAAACCTCCATCATTCAATGCAATTTCTAGAAAAAAAACAAAGTCTTTAAAGACTTCGAAATTTTTAAACAAGAACTGTCCATTATCTCTCTTAACCAAGAGCATAAAGTCTAAAAGCTTTACTAATGTGGTTTTTCCTAAGTTATGAGTATCTCTATTAATATTTTTTGAGTCTGTGATATTACCAAGCACAACATTAAACCCATCGTTAAAAAAGATAGGCGTGAAAACCATGGGTTTGTTGCTATAAAGCTTAGATATTTTCATATTTTTTTTCTATATATTCGATTGAGTCTGTTCTGGTTTTATATTCTATCAATCCTAAAAGGTATAGGAAATTCAACGATGGCATGAACAGAAACTCGCCACTAGTAATGTTTTCCTTAACGTATTTTAGTAATACATCATAGTTTAAGACACGCTCTTTACGTAGCTTATTTAGCATAAGATAGCTTGTATAAACCAGCGTCTGATCTGGATGGTTATGCTTGTTAGGGCTAATCATTGTCAGCGTCTCCTATGTCACAGTTCCAGTACATATAGAACACCATGATTCTAGTCAATTGTATATTTCGATTTAAAAAACTATCTCTATTAACTAACAATTCCACTAACTCATCAAATATATCATCGAAGTATTCGAGCTCCCTCTTTCTAGGAATTATAAATTTAATTTGAAACTCTTCGACAGCCTCTTGATATTGATTTTGCAATGATTGATTCATAGGATCTTTTAAAAAGAGATCTATTTGTTGCATATACATCATATATTGCTTTCTAAGATATTCTGCAATATCTTCCCGCATATTATTAATTATATTTTTCTCAGCGTAGGTAGTCCTTACTATGGGTGAAAAGTTGTTAATAACGGCCTTGCTATCAAAAACCTTAGCGAACTCCTCAATTAAATCTGCTAAATCACTAGGTCGAATAATGGGTGCTTTAGTAAGTGGCGTTAAATTAACCATATCCACCATGTATCTATATTTTCCTAACCATATATTAAGGTCATCTCTTCCTAATACGGCAATCCTACCTAGATCTAAGCCTGTTTCATTAGCTAGATAACTTGTGATTTCAGCTTGAGTGCCACCAGACAACTTACGATTAGCAAAGAGCATGTAGCTATCAAGCTCTTTCTCCTCAATAAGCTTCACAATTTTTTTTACTTCTTTAGCCACAGTACAGGTTTTAGAGGTGGCACTGAAAAACCCTGTATCATTGTAAGACTTATCAATCCCGTTAGTGTGCTTAGCTTGTATTATTGTAATTCCTTCCCAAGGTGATCGTTTACTTGGATATAAGTCTGCTATCCCGTGAAACTTTGCATCCCTACCTCCATCACGACCTGAGGAGAATCCTTGCGTTCCTTCACCCAAAATTTCTTTGCATATCAAAATAACTAACTCTTCAAACTCTCCAGAGTTCATATCATGGTAATGGAACATTTTATTCCTTAAGGTTACTAACTTAGAAAGGTAAGGCTTCAAATAGATACAGAAAGTATTTAGGTGGATGATTCCGCTATCCTAGCGGAATCAATAATGTATTCATGCTAATGATCTAACAAATACTCTTCTAGCGCATCGTTAATCATATCTTGGTAGTTTCCGCCGGTCTTTTTCGCCTTATCCTGGAATCTAGCAATGATACTAGGACTCACGATACTGGCACCGACCATATGATCATCTGGCATCACACTACCACGAGTCGCGCCCGACCAATCCGTCACTTCAGGCATATCAGACAAATCTATATCATCATCTGAAAGCATCGCCAATCGTTGCAAGTTGGCTTCTTGCTCAGCGCTTAAAGACGGCAATTCATTTGCTTTATAGCTAACCTTGTTCATAAAACCTCCTTTCAACCTTGGTGGCACGTCGTGCTGATATAATACGGATAACCTCACCACCCTCACTATCTCTTTGAGTATGAGCGACCAGTAATACCGCAACCCCATTCACTGCGCCAAGTGCTTGCCACCGCTCTTCACCATTTTCATATCGGTCTTGCTGACGCAAACACAAAGGATCAAAAAATACCCGAGCTGCTTCTTCAAAGGATAAGCCATGCTTGCGTTGATTACTGCTATTTTTCTGTTCATCCCATTCAAATTCAATCATTGATCACCGTCTTCAAGCGTATTAGTGCTAGGCATTGTTTGATAATCAAAAGACAGCGGTATGCTATTGGTTTCTGCGACCTGATGCAAAAACAGCTTAATGGCCTGAGAAGGCGTTAAACCATAGCCCTCCAGCACCGAAAACGCCTTATCTTTTAATTCTTGATCGAGACGGATATTATAATTGGTTGTGCTCATAGCATTACTTATCGCTTATTTATGTACATTCAATATAAGCGATAAGTAACGTTAATTCAATAATTTTAGGGCTTTGGACTTTCATGAATAGTGATAGTAACGCGCTATCCATCCAATCCACGCAGGAAATCATCAATTTTCTGTCTTAGCTCTTTTTGTATGACGTAGAGTTCGCTCGCGCTACATTCTCTTAGCAAACGTTCCTCATCTTTTAGCTCAAACATTTTTTTACGTATGCTATCGCTATGAGCTTCGTTTTCTAAACCAAAGGTGTTAAGACGCCCCATTTGACGGTGGTATTCTCGTTGCGCCTCTTCAAACATCATGAAATGGTTACTTGCTACTGATATGCCTTCAATACTCATAAATTACTCCTTTTTACACTAGGAAAATGTCCCTTTATGAATTTTTTATTTATTTACTATCAATGACTTACCTATCAAGAAGAGATCTATTGCTTTTGATTACAGCTTTTCTTTTCATTTCCTCTAACAAGGCATCGTAATCTATTTCTTCATCGTCTTGGTTGTCACTTTTAGAATCATCACTATTTGTATCGTTCTCTTGGATTGACTCATTGCCTTGTGAACTAATTAAATTTTGTTCAGTAAAATCATGCTTTACCTCAAGCCCACTATTAGCATTATCTGTAGCTACAGATAATTCCTTTGACTGTTTTTTATAGCGGTAGAGATAGCTCCTTAGCGTGGAAACCGACAACTCCAAATCATGGCTTTTAGCCAGTATCTCAACGACCCCTTCATGAGTGTAGGTATCAAGCAAACCTTCGATTACCTCATACAGCGACCGAAATTTTGAAAATTTTGTTCTTTTAGCCATCGTTATTCACCTATAAGAGCACCAACATTGATTACCCGTCTTTTGCAGTAGAATTGCAGTCATTACGCAGCAATAATGCAGCGGATATGCAGTATAATCGCATCATTATAGGTTATTTGCCTCACTTATGCAGTAATAATGCAGCTATTTCGCAGTAGAATTGCAGTAGTAACGCTCTTATAAGCCTTTTTAGCTAAAAAGGCTTACTACAGGTAGAAAATAACCGATTTTTCTACCTGCTTTTTGGTCATTAAATTATTCAATTTAATGACTACACCTTACGCACCCTAAAGGGATGAAAAAAAGCATTTTAAATCAGTAACTTACCTGATTTAAAATGCTTTTTTCTGCATGCAAAGTGCAAACAAAATTAATTTAAGTAGCTGATTTATATGGTATATTACTGTATGCAATCTGCAAACAAGGATAATCATGAGTACCCCTACCGTATCATTTAGATTAAAGCCAGAAATCTACCTAAAGCTAGAAGCGATAGCAGCAGAGGCAGGGCAAACGCCTGGTGGCTACTTAAAGAAAAAGCTGGAGTCAGATACCAATAACTTTCTTGAAGACCTTCAGTTTATGAAAGGAGATATTAGTGAGATTTTGCACTTATTGCAGTCGGACGATGAAGGGTCAAAGGCAGTAGAGAGCACATCAAATCAGAATGATATGGTCAAGGCTTTGATGCCGATAGTGCTAGAATCGTTATTAATACTAAGAGAGGTAGCAGCCCCTAATAAGGTTTCCAATGCTCAAAGATTGGTCGATAAAGCAGGAATAAAAGCATACAATAGTTTGGATTAATAATTGCTTTAACTAAATAATTTTATTCTTCAATTTGCCATGAATATACTAATGACTAATATTCAACTCAAGAGGTGATCGTATGGGACAAGCAAAGAGTAGAGGTACTAAAGAACAGCGTGAAGCAGAAGCTAAGAAAAGAAGGTTAGAAAAGCTCAATATTAGCGAAAGACCTATTGAAGAAATCTACAAAGAATTTGATCTTCCTAATGATAGTGAGTTTCTAGGCTATATTATAAATATCGTAGAATCTGATGAGTTTGTAGCTAAATTTGAAGATACGCCTGATCAAACAAATATAGCTTATGCAAAAATACCAGATTTGGGATTAAGGTTTGAGGACTTTTCCGAAGCCCTAGATATAGCTAAAAAAGTAGCAGAAAAGTATAAAACCGATATATGCTTTTTATTCGAAACTTCTGACCAGTTTAGGGTTATCCCAACATTTACTGTTAATTTAGCTGATTTTGCCCACTAAA
>NZ_CM009137.1:0-8497 GCF_002836335.1 Psychrobacter sp. Sarcosine-02u-2
TCCCTTGGTATTAAAGGCACTTATGACCCATAGAACGTAGTTTACTTACCCATAGAACGTAGTTTACTTACCCATAGAACGTAGTTTACTTACCCATAGAACGTAGTTTACTTACCTTATAACGATATCTATTTATTTATCGTTATAATGGTGCTATATTATTTATCGTTATATAGTTAGAGGGGCTAAGTTGATGAAACCAAGTGTGAATGCAGGTAATAATAAGATGGATCTTATAGTTAAGACAAACAGGCTAAATACAGCAATCCAAAATCTTACGCTTGCTGAAATAAGGTTGGTTCAGTTGGCTATCATAGACAGCAGAGAGAAAAATGAAGGTTTATCAGCCGATAAACCTTTAACTATAAAAGCCTCAAGGTACGCTGAAGCGTTTGGAACGACACGACAGGGTGCTTATGACGTACTTAAAAAAGCAGAAGAGAACCTATTCGAGCGTAGGTTTACTTTTTTAGACGAAAACGATGGTTATCCCGTTAAGTCCCGTTGGATAAGTCAAGCAAAGTATAAGCAGGATAAAGGTACTATCGAAATTATATTTACGCCTGCGGTAGTAAATGAAATAACACGTATAAATGGTATAGAACAGTTTTTTACTAAGTACACGTTAGAACAAACATCGATGCTCAACAGCATGTATTCAGTACGTTTGTATGAACTTCTAATACAATGGCGTGAAGCCAAAAAGACCCCTTTATTTGGCTTAAAAGTATTTAGGGGGCAACTTGGAGTGGATGATGATGAATATGAACGGATGTGTGACTTCAAATCTGGTGTTTTAAACAAAGCTATTAAAGAAATTAATAAGCACACTGATATCAAAGTTAGCTATGAGCAAGAAAAAGATGGTAAAAACATTATTGGGTTCAAATTTAAGGTGCTGTCAAAAAGCAAACCGAAAAGCAGTACACGACAAGGTATTAGTAGAGACGTAGATACAGCTGATATGTTTACGGTTGAAGATCTAAATGATAAACAGCTAGGCCGTATTGCACGTAACCCTCAATTTATCACTGACTATAATCACATGGTTACCCCTACTAGCCCAGCTGGACAGTCGCAGCAAGGATGGGAGTTTGAGATGATTAATCGCCTTAAAAAAGACGCTTCTCAGTTTAAGAAACGTCCAATAAGGGATTATTTAGAGTATTAGTGCTAGCGGTCTGTTATAAGTAGTTCCATTATACCAGTCTGTTTTAAGTAGTCTGTTTTAAGTAGTCTGTTTTAAGTAGTCTGTTAATAGGTTTGAAGGGCGAAATGGCTGGTTCCCTTAAGGTATGCTTTATCTTTAAATAACATAGTTTTTTTACTTATCGCAGGACATATTAAAATGCGTCCTAAGGACGCATTTTAATATGTCCTGTGTCTTATGTCAATTCTTAAAAGCCTTATCAGCTCTGGCTCAGGTAAAATTTATATCATTTACAAAAAAAAGCTTGCAAACTAGTCACACATTGTTTATAAGTCCTTAGGACTTATAAACAATGTGTGACCAACATGCAAAAAACAATTTCTATAGAAGAGGCTACAAGCCTTTGGGTAATTGGGTTAGGCAGAAAAGCAGCCTTCTTCGATTCAGAGTTGTATGAGTTTTTGCATTACATACGTGAAACCAGATCCTTCCAAAACCAAAATATCAAAGGGTTCAGGACGGATAGTAATTTAAAGAAAAAATTATCTGAAGTTACGGACTATCTTGTATCTAGCGGCTTGGTACAAAAACCATATGACAACTACTTCGTTATCGCTAACAAAGACCCTAGCGACCTAGAAATAGTTTGCTCGCTATATAATATAGGATATATAACGTATTTGAGCGCCATGAGGTTCTACAATCTCACTAACAGAATCCCAAAAAGAATTGACTATATTGCTCCTACCAGACCATTGTGGAAGAAAACACAGTCACAAATTCTCTCAGAAAGCAGCCCAAATGGTGAAAACCTAGAAAAGAATGATTTCTTTATACCTCCATACCCTTCTGAACGTATCAAAATTAAGGGTAAATACCTTAATGTTCACTCTCGCTCATGCCTTTACCCTCATATGAATAAAGGCCAAGGCGTTAGAATTATTAGCATAGGAGATTTGTTCTTAGAAATGGTGAGAAATCCCGATTTATGCGGTGGATTTCAACATGTTTTAGAAGTTTATGAAGAAATGGCAGAGGTTCTTTTAAATGAAATCATAGACTCAGTTGAGCTATATGGCACTGCTATCGATAAAAGTCGCATTGGTTTCATCCTAAACTCTCATTTGGATATTCAGGATCCTATAATCGCTGAATGGAAGACTTATTCCACAGCTAGAGGAGGAAGTCGTAAAATGATATCAAACGAACCTTACTCAGACTCATATAGTGAGGACTGGTGTCTATCCCTTAATCATAGTGTGTTTAACTAAAAATGAAAAATATTGAAGAATGGATAGACAGAGCAGAAAATGATGATGAAAAAAAATTTAGGCAAGCTATTCACTTAATTTTATTGGCTATCTCTCGTGATAAATTCTTATCGCAAAATTTAGTCATAAAGGGAGGAATAGTATTATCTTTAGCTTATGGCTCGGAACGCTATACAACCGATCTAGATCTATCTTCTTTAGATAACATGGAAGTTTTAAGCAAAGAAGATCTAGAATTAAAGCTAAGCAAGCAAATTACAGCTGTTGTTGCCTTAAATGACTACGACTTAAAGCTCCTAGTTCATTCTATAAAATACATGCCTAAAGATCCTAGTAAAGTAAAGTTCCCGGCTTATAAAGCGAGGATTGGGTATGCGGATAGCACAAATAAGAACGCTATAAAACGCTTAGATAACAAGCAATCTCCTCACATCATTGAGCTTGATATTAGCTTCAATGAGAGTGTGTCAGTAAGTGATACTGAGAACTTCAAGTTAACTGACCGACTCAATGTTTTATGTTACTCACTTGAACAGCTTATAGCTGAGAAGTATCGCAGCATACTACAACAGATCGTTAGAACTCGTAGTCGCCGTCAGGATGTTTTCGACATTCACTATCTTTTAAACCAAGAAGCAAGTCTTTTATACTCAAACGAAACTAAAAAAACTGTATTAGATAAACTGATAAAATGCTCTGAGCGTAAAGGAATAGAAGAATACTTAAATCAATTTGGAATGAGAGATGAAGAGATAAAAAGACTCTCACTCGAAGATTTTCATACCCTTTCTCTTGAAATAGATATCGATACAGAAGTACCTCCAGCAGATATGTATACCGTAGTCCAAAATTATTTTGAATCACTCCCATGGAGTAATTTAAAGATATAATATGTTGAGAGTAAGGTTTAAGCCTTACTCTCAACCATTTACTATCTACTTAAGTGAAGGTGGTGGGGCTTAAGAAGATGAATTTACTTCACATGTAACGGTCTTTATATGTTCGAACCACTCATTGATTTCAGTATAGGCATCCATATCTTGAAGTAGACCTACGCTTAAATCTTTAGACAACTCTAGATTAAATTTTCTTTTTATTTCTTTTTCATTATATTCCTTTAAGTTTCTATCTCCGTTTTTGTAGCATTCTTTTAAATGGGCACTTAAACTTTTAGGGATATTCATATCTTTCCAAGTGTCTATCCATCGACTATCTGCCATATCAATGAATGGATCTGAAAATTCATAGCACTGGCTATGTAAGCTGGGATGGATGTAATTTTCTATCTCATAAAACTTTGTCTGGAAAGCTTTGTGTAATGCATTTTGGTTAATCTTGTTTATTATTCTTTTATATTTTTTAACATCTCTATCATAAATATGCATTTGTGGAATGCTAGATAACTTATCTAAATATTTATAGTTTTCCCAATGTTCTAAGTTGCCGCCTCCTAGAGGTATAATTAAAATATTAGAGTTATTTTTTAAGTCAAAATTAAAACAAGGTGATATATTTTTTAAAAACTCAACATCTGTGTATCCTTCTAAACATATAATCAACTTTATATTTGAATCGACTTTTGCAATTGTAATATTGGGCATTACCCCTAAAGATTGAGTGACTTTATCTAGCACTAATGGATCGTTCGACTCAATTTCTATTTGATTATGTTCTCGGTATATAAAAATAATATTATTTGTAGGGACCAAGGCACCTAAGCTAGGGCTATGTGTCGTTAGTAATATCTGGGTATTTTCTTGTTCAGAAAGGTCAACTAAAGCACTATATAACATTTTTTGCCAGTCTGGATGCTGTGCAGTTTCTGGTTCTTCCAGAGCATAAATAACCGTTTTTTCTGATACTCTTTGTCTTTCAGCCTCAGCTCTAAAGTAGTTTAGAAGTATTAATCTTCTTACACCGCTTCCCCTCTTGTTAATTGGTATCCCATCTTCATCTTCGAATGTAAATGAAAACAAACTATCCCATGCTTTTGTTGAAACCGTCGGTGTTAATGCGTTAGCAATCTCTGGGTTCATTTCCCTAAGTTTTTCTATGGTTCTTAAACCAATTTCTTCAGTTGCTGTTACTATCTTATCTTTTAACTTATCTAAATCTTCTTGCATTCCACTTAAAATAGATTTAGTAATGACTTTTAGAGGACCTTGTACCTCTGAATCTGAGTCCTTATTTTCTCTATCTGCCTTGAAAAGGAAGTAAAGTGGTAGATCTACTTTAATCGCATCATAAATTTTTTTCCCATCTTCTGCATCAATAGGAATAATAGTTTCTGTTAAGTCTGAACTTTGGATATTTGAAAACTCATAAATAGCTTTACGAATCTCACTACAAATAGTTTTATTAACCACAGTAGTATCATGACTACTGTGGAATAAAGCTAGTTCTTTTTTTAAGTCAGTTATTTTTCTACATATTAATGGGTTGTTGAATTTTGCATAAGGATAATCTGCAACTATATAAGTTTTTAATGATTTTGACGTTATATTTGACCCTGAAGCACTCCAAACCTTTCTTATAGTTAAATATTCTTCTGAATCTAATAAGTATTCTTGTGATAGTTGCGTTGGGATAGTATCAATTGTATAAGATTTTTTTGAGTCAATCTTAAAAGATACTTGAATTGTAATATCACTGTCTGCTCCATTCAATCTCTTTTTATTTAAATCTAAAACATCAATTTTCACTGTATCGTTGTTAAAAAAAATCTCTAAAGCCTCTAAAATAGTAGACTTCCCAACGTCATTTTTCCCTATAATTACATTTAAATCTTTGTGTATTTCTATAGTCTGTTCTGTATAACCTCTGAAATTTTTTATGTATAGCTTTGAAATAACCATTTCCTAATTTCCTCAAAATCACTCTATTACAGCACTGTTTAACCAAAAAAAAATTAAGTAAATCAATACGAGATTTTTTATAAGCATAAATTACTAAATTATTCAAAATAGCTTAGAGTCTATCTTAGCTTCGTTGTTATTCTCAACACTAGCTCTATCCTTAAGTTCTTTCACTAAGTCTGCCATTAAATCCTTATCCGTTTGTCTGCTCAAAAAATCCAACAGATTATCGGCTGTATATTCCCTTAAACCATCTACCGAATTCTTCTCTAAAGCATCTACAAGAAAAGCACCCAGTAGTATTTTTTGCCGTGTCAGTTTCTTATCTAGCTTCTGCTTCTCTCTATTGATCTTAAGCTCAAGTTCATTAATCTTCTGCTGTTCCTTTAAATCACTACCACCGAGTAAGCTCATATCATATCCTTAAACTATTAAATTTTTTACTCATCTGACTATATCAACTTCGCTAATTCCTAACAACAGTTTATGATATAGTTATTTGACGTATGGTTGAGTCTCACTGACTAAGTGCGAGTTTTCGACTTTACAAATGTTTATCCCTATCGGTCACACATTTATAAAATCAAAACATCGGCAGGGGCAAGCCCCCACACCCCCAGCACTACGAAAAGACGTAGTGCTAAAAAACAAAGGTATGAGTATTTAGAAATGGCTATTTTCATCGCATCGACCAAATCAATATCACGAGGTAGCGGACAAAGTGCGGTTGCTTCTGCGAGCTATCGTGCTGGTTGTGAATTGGAAGATAAGCGATATGGTAAGACCCATGATTACTCAAAAAAGCAGGGGGTAATGAGCGCCGATATTATTTTGCCGACAGTATTGGCTGCTGCCAACGCTGAAATTTCACGCAGTGAGTTATGGAACAAAGCAGAGGATGCCGAGAAGCGAGTCGATGCGCGTGTGGCTCGCGAATGGCTGGTTAATCTACCCCATGAATTAAGCGAGCAAGACCGAAAAGAGCTAGCACATACCTTCGCCCAGACCTTAGCAGACCGTTACGGCACCATTGCCGATTGCGCCATTCATGAGCCAACTCAAAAAGAGATCGATCGGGGCGCAGACCCTCGAAACTTCCACGCTCATATCCTATTCACCACGCGCACCGCAGCGCTTGACGGTAATCACGAGATCATACTAACCGACAAAGCCAGTATTGAGCTGTCAGATAATAAGCGGCGTTCGCTTGGCATGGCAAGCGTCAGCCATGAGATTAAAGAGGTTCGCCAAATATGGGAGCAGATCGCCAACGAAAAACTAGCCGAGCATGACCATAAACTGATTGATAGTCGCAGCTATGCCGCGCAAGGGATTGATATTGAGCCACAACTCAAAATGGGATCAGTCGCTACCAAGCTGGAACGTGACAAATACGAGCGAGAGCTAAGAAAAGCTGAACAAGCCAAAGAAGAAGGTAAGCATTACGAGATTGATAAAACGCCAGCAACACAGCTTGGCACTATCAACGAGATAATCAACGAGCGTAACGAGCTGGTATGGGGCGTAGAGCTTACCAAAAATCAGATCGTGAATGATGCCGCTGATGCCATTATCTTGAATGGTCATAAGATTGAAGACGTTGAACACAGCACAGCAGATGAACCGATAAAAGAGCCTGAACCACTAAGTGTGCCAAAGCCTAAAGCCCCCACGCTCGATGCGGTGGCAAAAGCCATGGCAATGGCTCAGGGCATTAAGACTAAACGCGCAGATGAGCAAAAACAAAAAGAGGTGGAGCTAGAGCAGCAAAGGCAGCGCGAGCTTGCCGAACAACAAAAACGTGAACAAGCCGAACGTGAGCGCATTGAACAGGCACGAGCCGACAAAGCAAGGCAGCTTGCGCTTGAAAACAAGCAATTCCTTGCTGACAAAAAAGCGCTGTATGCATCTGTAATGGCACAATTAGAACAGCATACGCAGAAAGGGATTGATCCAAACAGCAAGACCGGCAAACTTATTTTAGCGATTTCAGTCGCTAATGAGGTCATGCACAGCTTCAATCAATACACAGACAACCCAGACACCACACAGAGACAGCGCGAGCTTGCGTCAAATGAGCGTGGCGCGTTAACGGACTTAGTGAGCGACAAATCACAGCAAGCACTGAATGAGATCAAAAACCTACACTACACCAGTGAGCGTAAAACGCACACAGCAGCCCTACAAGACGTTTTAAGTGAATTTATAGACAATCACAGCCCAACCATCGAAAAAAACCAGCAGCAAGCGCTACAGAGCGTCCAAAAAGATATTACAGACTACAGTAACGAGATAAACCGCAGCCGCAGCTATGG
Organism: Psychrobacter sp. Sarcosine-02u-2; assembly: GCF_002836335.1. Classification (NCBI taxonomy): domain Bacteria; kingdom Pseudomonadati; phylum Pseudomonadota; class Gammaproteobacteria; order Moraxellales; family Moraxellaceae; genus Psychrobacter; species Psychrobacter sp. Sarcosine-02u-2. Next base: position 7,592 of record NZ_CM009137.1, read on the forward strand.
ATTAGGAAGATAAAAAATGTCAGAGACCCCCAACCTTGAAGACCTACTTGCCGCCATTGCAACGCTCACCGAGCATAATACGGCCTTGTTAGAGAGGATAGAGGAAAAAGACCAAGCTACCAAAGACAGGGATGCAGCAAACGCCAAGCTTGTAAACGATCTCATAGCCCAGCTCAAAGATTATCAAGAACGAGAAAATGTCATCAAATCAGCGATTGCTATTGGTGCAGCTAAAGAGGTTAGCAAAGAAGTTTCTGCGGTGCTGAATCACTATCATAACCAGTTAACACAAGGCGTGGCTGGTCATGTTGCTAAGGCCAATCATCACTTAGTACAAACTGTAAACCTAGCCACCACCAGTATTAATGATTTATCCATATTATCATCAGATATGAAAAAAACCTTTGATGCTAACTTTAAGAGTTTGAGCTTCTTTGCGACTGAGTTTCAAGATCAAAATCGGCAGTTAGCTAATGATGCCAAAAACACATTAACCAACGTTAGAACAGAAGCTAAAGAAGGCGCTAAACAATATACCAAAGCGCTATCGGATGAATTTGCTAGATCACTAAGCTGGAAGGCTTCTGCTCTCGTAGGTGGTATCTGTGCTTGTATATTTGCCCTTACGTTATTGTCTGTTTTGCTACTTGTCCCTAGTAAAACAGAGATAGCTCAGCGTAAGGCTGATTATCAAAGTTTAGAGAAAGCTGTTGTCGTTGATAATGTGGTTAGAGGTCAAGATGGTTACTATGCGAGAATCAAGCCAAAATCTTGTTTTATAGGTACAGACAAATATCAATACTGCAAATTTAGATAGCTCAAAACGCTTATCTTTTTAGTTAATAAAAAAAAGAAAAAATGCTTTTAATGTTTTTAATGCTTTTAATAGCTTTTAAGTCCGCTACA
>NZ_CM009138.1:0-7482 GCF_002836335.1 Psychrobacter sp. Sarcosine-02u-2
GGCATCGCACAGTGCATATCTACGGGGGTGAACTACCACCAACAGGTATTGCTGTGCGGATTTTTCGGTTGGGCGTAGCAGGCACACTGGCGTATGAAGTGCATGGGGATATCAAAGATGCTCCATTGGTTTATCAAGCCTTAATGGCAGCAGGACAACCGTTTAACTTAGTTCGTCTAGGGATGCGTGCTTACGGCATGAATCATACGGAAAATGGTTTTGCCCAAGCCTTTATCCACTTTTTACCTGCTTGGGCCCAAGATGAAGACTTTATGGACTATTTAAATGGCAAATACGATGCTTTGCTTGCCAAACTGCCAGGCAGTGCAGGTGTCGATATCACCCGTCGTTATTTTAACCCTATCGATTTAGGTTGGGGGCATATGATCACCTTTGATCATGACTTCATTGGCAGAGCCGCCCTTGAAGTTGCCATGCAGCAGCAAGCAAAAAAAATTGTAACGCTTGAATGGTATGCGGACGATATTAAAGATATCTATGCCTCTTATTTTGAGTCTGGTGAGTCTTTTGAGTTCATGGAATTCCCAGCCAATCCTATTTGGACAACGCAGAGTTCTATTGTTGTGGCAGATGAGGTACAGATCGATAATCGCAGTATAGGTATTTCAAGCGGACGTATTTATTCGTTTTATTACCGTCGTATGATTTCTTTGGCGGTTATTGAAACTGAGTATGCTATCGAAGGTACCACCTTAGAGGTTATCTGGGGTAATCCAGGCAAACGACAAAAAAAAATACGGGCCAAGGTGAGCCGTTTCCCTTATCTTACCCTACCTCGCAACCGTGATATCGATACTAAGGCGTTGCCTTGAAAGGCAATTTGATATCAGCACAGAAAACAAGAAAATATATGAAATGTTGCCTGATGATTATATAAGGTGTTGCTATCCGTTCGCATTAGTCGCTGATAGTTACTTTGGGCTTCAATGGGGTAGCCCTCAACATCTGCAATAGTTTCATTAGGCAAATCACTAATCGCCTGTTCACAGATAATGAAGCTTTGGGTGGTAGGCTCTGGAAAAATAAAGATTTTACCATTTTTTAAACCAATAGAAAAAGCACTACGTCTGTTTTGGGGTACAACATATTCAGAAGCCAATAGTATTTTATAGGTTACGGTATAGTTATTCAAAACTAGATAAAAATTATATTTTTAAGGTTATAGTATGGAATCTGATACATCATTTTTATTAATAGGAGCTTTAGCAACACAAGCTAACACAACCAAAGATACTATTCGTCATTACGATGAGATGGGACTACTGAAATCTCGAAAACGCCAAGCAGGATCACGCCTATACACCGAATTTCATCCTGAATGTATTGAGCGTATTAAAATGATTAAAGACGCACAAGCTATCGGTTTTACTCTTAACGAATGTAAAAGATACCTGAATGATCATTTCAATGGCACTCTCAATATTGATAAAGATTTAATTACTATTTCCGAAAAACTTACTAAGGCGAAACGTCAAAAAACTGAGATCATCAATACTATTAACCAGCTTAGTGCTTGTTATACTATTTTAGAAGAAATAAAGTCAGAAAATATTGGCTTCATTTCTAACTCTGAATGGGAAAAACGAATAGCGGCGCAGCTCTCCTTAACCTGAATCGCACCGATCACGAACAGAATATGTATGATAAGCACACTGTGACTATTTCAGCGAGTTAAAACGTTGATACCATTAGATTACAGCTTAGCGTTCAAGTCCTCACTAGGGAACCGAACCCATCTAACACACTCATCAGACCTAGTATTCAAGATATTCTTTGATAGGACGTTTATTAAACTGTGTAGGGTCTTTTTTAAGGCGGTTAATCATTTCAAATTCCCATCCTTGTTGTGACTGTCCAGCTAGGCTGGTAGGACTTACTAAATGATTGTATTCCGCCATAAAAGCAGGGTTACGAGCAATACGCCCTAGCTGCTTATCATTCAGTCCATCAACCGTGAACATATCTGCTGTACTGGCGTCGCGCTCCTTACTAACTACATCAGTCTTAGCTTTTGGCTTTTCATGAACAGTGAAAGTAAAACCTATAATTTTGCGTCCCTTTTTTACGTTCTCATATTTGACTTTAAGATCCGATTTTTTGTTAATCTCATCTGTAGCAAGGTCTAAAACACGTTTCTTAAAATCACACATCGCTTTGTATTCATTGATTCCTAGCCCCATCTGGTCTCTAAAAACCCCTATCTCAAAACATGGTGTTTTTTTAGCTGTGCGCCATTGCGTCAATAACTCATAAAGGCGTACTGAATAAACACTATCAAACTGTGTCGTTTGCTCTAGCAAATACGAGGTAAAAAACTGTTCTAAGCCATTGATACGGCTGATACCTTCTACAACAGCAAGAGTAAATACTATTTCTATTGCGCCCTCACCATCATGATATTGTACCTGCTGCAACCAACGGCTTTTAATCGGCTTACCATTATCATCAAGGTAGGTAAAACGTCTATTAAATAGGGTTTCTTCAGCTTCTTTCATGCGTTTATAGCCATTTTGCCGTGTAGTTTCAAATACCTCTGCATAACGAGTGGCATCAATTCGTAACGGCTTGTCTGTACTTAATCCTGTGGCTGTCTCTCTAGCATCAACTATGGCTAGTTGAATAATTCGCACTTCAGCCAATGATAAAGTTTGTAATGCCTGATTCAGTTGATTAGTTTTTACGACTAGGTTTTTTTTAGTGTGCATAACCATCTTATCCATAAGTATTTAATGACATATTACATTAAGTCATCTAAAGGTCAAATTATAAATAGTCCTTTAATGGTAACTAAACGTCCTTTAATGGGTAACTAAACGTCCTTTAATGGGTAACTAAACGTCCTTTAATGGGTAACTAAACGTCCTTTAATGGGGTCTGAAAGTCAGTAACAGTAAGGGCTACAGCGAGCTTAAAAGCTATTAAAAGCATTAAAAGCATTAAAAGCATTTTCTTATTTTTTTTACTAACTGAAAAGATAAAAGAAAAAAGCCCTAGTTACCTCGAAATATCAGAGGCTTTTTTGTTCTCTTTTGGATCAGATAATCGATCAACACTTTCAAAATTATTTATCAGTTTATTTTTGACTTCATCCAAAGCAGTAGGTTTTTTAAAATTTATAAATTTTTTAGCATTCTATTGATTTTATTTTTCTTTAACCTTAGTAATGAGGTATAGAAACCACTCTATATGCCTACGTAATTAGATTTAACAGCCTTCATTCTCTATTTTGATAGATACCTAGCCCTTTCATATTTAACTCTCTCTATGGCGATTTTACGGCTTTCTAGCTGCATTGCTTCATTCAATCTAGCGATTTCCTCTTGATTTAAACCTTGAATTGCCACTAGGTAAGGCTCAACACGTTTTTTAAGGGTGTCATAGCTCGCTTCCGCAACGTTTTTATCCAATCTAGCCTTCTCGTAGTCCATCAGGATGCTGTTTGCTGCCTTCACAGTGGGTTCTACTTGCTCAATAACGGCTATTGTGACCTTTTCCCCATATCTAGCCTTGCTTTCAAACATTTCAGGCTTAGGCGCTACGGTCGTAATACTAAAATCTCGCGCGTGATTGATGTCGTGGTAATACTCCTTGATGCTGGTATGTTTGGCTTTAGAGCCTTCCTTGCCCCTCGTTAGCCCTAAATCAGCGACCGTGTTGGCAAAATCGGTTTGCATCTGATTTAACTTAACCCTGCCGCCTAGAAAACCCTTACAGTTGAGCTTCCCTTTTTGGTCAATAGGAACGACATAAGCGACCAGCTGCGGTGTACTTATGTCCCGATGAATACTCATACCTGCAATATTTCCTTCTCCATGTTTATCCATGAGCCACTGAGCAGATCGCTTAAAAAATTCAGCTTCTTGGCTTTTTCCCCAACCTTCCCATTCAGGACTGGCGGTGATCAAATACTCAATACATAGCACCGCATCAGCGCGTCTTTTTTCAGGAAGTCGATCTTTTATTATCTGTTTGACGGCTTCAGGGGTAGCAACGCTATGATGATTTTTAGGGGTGAGGTTGGGGTCAGCATTGGGCGTTTCTATCATTCGGTAGCTGTGTGCAAGACTGCCACCAATGTTGCCCATCGTCTTTAATTTTGCCGTCCTCAAAATTGCATAGTTCATCGCCATTTTTTTCCTATAATTGAGTGTTATTTTACTAAAGTGTACTTACTACACCATAAATTCGCTTGTTAGGAAAGCGTGATTTTTGCAGCAAAAGGCGGTAAAAAAGGGCTATTTTTCACTGTTTTTCAACTTGGCTGTTTACAGATTGTAAACACCTTTTTTCTTTATAAATCAATAACTAAGAACGATTTTGTTTGCACTTTGCAAACACTTCAATTTCAATAAACCTAACAATATCAGCTATTTGGCAGTCCCTTTAGGGTGCGTATGGTGTAGTCATTAAATTAGGTAGAAAATAACGGGTCTTTTATCTGTCGTAAAATCTGCTACAAAAAAGGGATTATAAGAGCGTTACTTCTCGTCATTCACTGGCATAATCTTAGGCTGGTACAAACAACTTATTAACCTAAAAAAATCATCTGTAGCTACAGATGATTCTAGTAGCGGAGTTATTTATGAGCATGATCGGTGTATCAGTAGCTAGCAATAAAAGCCTTCAACTTGAAGCCACTCAAGAAGCCTACAATAGAGCTGTCGTGAAGCTTAATTTGCTGTTGATTGACGATAAAACACACGAAGAAGTGGTCAGAAGCAAGCTGTTTGAAGTCATGGATGAAAGAAATCAGCTGGGGAAGTACTCCACTTCTGATCTGTATGTCATGCAAAAAAGCATTGAGAAAACGGTTGATGATTTTCTTGCTGGATTAAATGAGCAGACTATTACCCCTTAGATTAGCGAGAAGATAGAACGCTAAAGTTATTGAGGTTTAATCACCTTTCGCTTATATTGGGGGTACGAATATAAGCGAAAGGTGATTGCTATGACTACAACTAATTATAATATACGGCTTGACCAGGATCTGAAAGATAGGTCTTTCTCTGTTCTTGAAAGCTATGGTCTAACGCCTTCACAAGCCATAAGACTGTTCTTGAACCAAGTAGCCGATACTAATGCGATTCCTCTGTCTTTTGACTATCAACAACCTAAGCTCAACGCGCAAACACTTGCTGCTATTGCAGAGGTCGCGAGCGGTAACGGCACTAAGTACGATAGCTTTGGTGATTTGATGGATGAGCTAGAAGGCGAGGCTGATGAGATCCATTGAAGTATCCAGTCAGTTTAAGAGAGATGCCAAAAAGAATTATCTAAGCTTGCTCACTCCTGCATGGGGCGAGGTGCTTAATTGTTTGACGAACGATATACCGCTACCGGCTAAATACAAAGACCATGCGTTGACCGGCAATCATAAAGGGTTTAGGGATTGCCATATTAAGCCTGATTTGGTGCTTATCTACCGTGTTCAGAGCGATACGGTAGATTTTGTTAGGCTGGGTAGCCATTCAGAGGTGTTTGATTAGCCTGTTTTAAGTGGTTCCACAATGACAGTCTGTTTTGAGTAGTCTGTTAATAGGTTTTTGGAGTGAAATAGCTAGTTCCGCTGGGGTATACTCTATTCACAGACCTGATATCAATTTAGCTGAAGGTACACCGTATATAGCTTATAGTAGCTGTAAAAATTCTTAACCTTTTGCCACTAGCCAAGTTCCTGCAAGTCCCATAAACGATGCACCAGCTCGGTTGAAATTCTAACGAGATTTTGGGCTTTTTAATCGTTGTCGAGCATAGCCTGCCACAATGGCATATATCATTATACCAATACAGTTAGTGTCACTACGTCAGGTTCTGTACAGGGAAAAAACTAGTAATATACTTAAAGAAAACAAGATGGCTTGAGAGCTTTGCTTTTGGCTCATCAACTCAAAGAAATTACTTAGCGGGCTAATCTTTCCAGATTCTATGCTGACCCCATTAAAGAAATTTAACATAAAAAAGTCACAAATTTTATTATGTATACCAACTAGTTGGTATGTATAATAGGATTTTTTCCTACTGGTTAATTTTATGAACTCGCTTTTATCCTATGCTGCTCTGTTTTTTGCCATCGTACTTGAAGTCATCGCTACCACGTTTTTAGGCAAATCTGAGCATTTCACTCGCCTTGTGCCGACTCTTATCTGTGGGGTATTTTATGCAGGATCATTTTTTATGCTGGCACAGGCATTACGCACCTTACCCATTGGCATTGCTTATGCAACTTGGGGTGGTCTCGGGATTATCTTAACAGTGGTTATTGGCGTCTTGGTCTTTAAGCAAAAACCAGATATGGCAGCTATTGTAGGTATTGCACTGATTGTGATTGGGGTAGTAGTGATTAATGGCTTTTCTAAAATGAGTGGGCATAGCTAATGACTAATCTGAATAGACCTAAAAAAAACCCTGACATGGTGCGGCATCGCTTATTACAAAGTACCGCAAGTTTAATGACTACGCACGGCTTTGCAGGGGTAAGCATTGATAAGGTGGCAACTGAAGCAGGGGTCACTAAAGGAGCTTTATTTCATCATTTTCCCAATAAAAAGGCTCTAATTGAAGCTGTATTTGACCGTGAATTAGCGATGCTTGACAAGTTGCTTGACGATTTATTAGCTAAAGATACAGTCGATTATGGTCGTTTTACTAGAGCCTATATCCATGCCACTTTCTTTGCCTGTATTGATGATAGATTATCTTCAGCTTTGACATTTTCGCTGTGTGCTAGACCTGAGTTAGTTGAGCGTTGGGATGTGTGGATGGCAGGACGTATGGTGAAGCATCAAAAGACCGATAACAGCCTACAGCTTGAAGTAGCTAGAATGGCAGCCGATGGCATTTGGTTCACCCATTTATTACACGGCGGCAAGCTCACTACCAAAAAAGATTTACATGCCCTTAAACAGCAATTACTTGAGATGACGCATGCTACTTAATGACGGGAGTCACCGATGAAGCAAGAGAATACTATTCCCTATAGCCCTTATATTCCTTTTTTTAAAGACGTTGCCGATTACAATGTGGCGTTTGGGCATCTTTATCCTTATCAATTTATGGACTGGAAAACAGAAGTCCTTTCATGGAAAGAGAGCTGCTACTTGCACGCTGGGCTAAATCCGCCAATGCCTGCACGCATCACAGGACCCGATGCATTAACATTGTTTCGCGATCATTGTATCAACGATTTTAGCCGATTTAGCGTTGGTGCATCAAAGCATGCCGTGATGTGTAACTATAAGGGTAATGTGATGGCGGATGGTATGCTGCTTCGCACAGAGGATAATGCATTCGTATCATATTTTTTATCGCCTTACCTAGAATACATTACCAGTCGTGGCAACTATGATGTCAATATCGAAGATTTGACAGGCAAATCCTTTCTGTTCCAACTGGGTGGTCCCTTATCTTTGAAAATTCTTGAGGCAGCCACCCAAGAATCCCTCAGTGATATTAAATTTATTT
>NZ_CM009139.1:0-6971 GCF_002836335.1 Psychrobacter sp. Sarcosine-02u-2
GTACATACGCAATTAGATGAGACAGAACGAACGCGTTATTATCGTGTTAATGGACAGGTTTTTTTCTCATCAGCAGAACGTTTGATTGAATCATTTGATATCAAAGAATCTGTCTCTAAAGTGGTCATTGACGTATCACGAGCACACTTTTGGGATGTGACGGCAGTCGCTGCCATTGATAAAGTCATCATTAAGTTTCGCCGAGAAGGGACTGAAGTTGAGCTAATAGGTCTGAATGAAGCAAGCCAAGCGATGATAGAGAAGTTCGGCGTTCACGACAAACCTGACGCTGATCAAAGCTTAGGTGCTCATTAATAACGTCTACTAACGATAGTGTCCATCAAGCCTATTAGTTTTGGTGAAGTGGACACTCTAAATTAAAATTTAAGGACAAATAATGAACACAGAACAGCATATTTTAGCGTGTATCGATGGTTCAGCCGTGACGGAATCGGTTTGTGATTATGCAGCATGGTACGGCAGCCGATTAAATTTACCAGTAGGCTTATTACATGTGAGTGATGTTCCTGCTTCAAGCAGACGTGATTTATCAGGAGCAATAGGCATTAATAGTCGTCAGTTTCTATTAGAAGAACTCACGCAACTCGATGAGCAAAGAGCAAAAGTCGCTAATAGCTATAGCGATGCGTTGGTCAATGATGCAAAAAGCCATATTCAAAGTCGCTTCGATAGTATGGACGTGAAAATTTATCAACGTCACGGCAAGCTGCTGCCAGCGATTGAACACTTCAATAGCAAAAACCGTGTCATCGTTATGGGACGACGCGGCGAAGATCACAAAGACAGCCGTATTAATATCGGTAGTCAAATCGAAACTGTGACGCGCGCTTCTAGTGTGCCAGTGATGATCTGCTCAGAGAAATTTACTACGCCGACTTCTTATATGGTGGCATTCGATGGCAGTAAGACAGCTATTAAAGCTGTTGATATCATTTCTAAAAGTCCATTATTAAAGGGTTTGCAAGGTCATATCGTCATGATTGGCAATGACGATGAGAAGTCTAAAAAAAGCTTGGCAGCAGCGACTGAGCAGCTAACAACAGCAAGATTTACGATAGAAGCGCACCATTTGTCTGCATCCAATGCGGTCGATGGTTTATTGGCTTTTCAGCAACAAAACGCGGTTAATATTATTGTCATTGGTGCTTATGGTCATTCTAAACTCCAACAGTTATTTGTTGGCAGTACTACGACAAAGATCATTGCCAAGACGCTATCTCCGATTATTTTAGTACGCTAAGACATCAAACTAGCCTTTGCTGTTATCAGCGCGGTTTTAAGATCAAGAGTTAGCCAAGATCAGGCATTTTTTGCCTGTCCTGGCTAACTCTTGATCCGACAACCGAAGGGCATTAGGCGCTAAGAGTGGTATTAACTAATCAAACACTTCTGAATGACTGCCCAGCCTGACTAAATCCACTGTATCACTTTGAACACGGTAAATAAGCACTAAGTCAGGCTTTATATGACAATCTCTAAAGCCCTTATAATTACCCGTCAGTGCATGATCCTTATACTTTTTTGGTATAGGCAAATCATTGGTCAAACAATTTAGCACCTCACCCCATGCAGGGGTGAGTAAGCTTAGATAATTCTTCTTGGCATCACGTTTGAATTGGCTTGATACTTCAATGGATCTCATTAGCCTCGCCTTCTAGCTCGTCCATGAGTTCGGCAAAGCTGTCATACTTAGTACCTTTACCATCGGCAATCTCTGCAATAGCCGCAATGGTTTGCACGTTGAGCTTAGGCTGATAATCAAAGGACAAGGGAACCTCATTGGTATCGGCTATTTGATTTAAAAACAGTCTGATGGCTTGTGAAGGCGTTAGTCCATAGCTTTCAATAACAGAAAACGCCCTATCTTTTAGGTCTCGATCAAGACGCACGTTATAATTAGTTGTAGTCATAGTAATCACCTTTCGCTTATGTATGTATCTTACATATAAGCCAATTATACAGCTAAATCAGTATATTTATAGCTCTAATTCAATGCCTCGGCTTATCTCCTTCTGCGCTTGCTGACTGGCTTCAAGGACTTGTTGAGCGTGTTGTTCTCGCTGTTGAGCTTGCTGTTCTCGTTCTCCAATGCTTGTATTTGTCGCTGTAATGAGTTGTTTTGCTTGTTTAAATGACGATTGACTGCTGTCAATCGCTCTATTTGTATTTGCTGCTGTGCGGTCTTTTTCTCCAGTGCGTCCGCCAGTTCGTTGCAGCGTGTTAAAAAGTCGTTCATGCTCAAGCCCTATTTGATTTCCAATACGTGACTGGTCTCGTTGTTGAAGTTTCTTGCCTTCACTCCTTCTTTGGTCGCTATATAAATCATTCCGTCTTGTTCCAGTATCTCCACCTGTGTGAGTGCTTTGGCTTCCAAAGGCGATTGCTCTATCTTTGCCGTTATCTCTGCTAACTCCGCTTTCTTGTTCTTTAGGTCTATCCCTGTCCATGCGATTAGGGCGAACAGAACGGCTAATGCGGTCAATAGAGCGCCCATCAGTCCCCCTAGCATCGTTTTGTAGGCTAAGGCTTGCTGTATGCTGCTTTTGCTCTGTTTGATAAGGTTGATGTTCTCGGCTAAAACTTGCTCGGTTTCGTTCCTGCTTGACCTCAATAGCGCGTTGTAGCTTTCCAAATGCTGTTTGGTAACGCTCTGCGCCTGTTCCTGCATAATCTTGTCTTGCTCTGCGGTGGTTTTCTCCAAGTTCTTTACCAAGCTGTCTATTTTCATAAATAACGCCCTCTAATCGTATATTGCGCTTGCCCTCTGGGTTTTTAATGCTGATTGATTTGTCTGTTGTTCTCGCAATCTCAAAGCCTGCTTGCTCTAAGGTGTCTATAACACCCTTGCGGTCTGTGATATTGCCCTGCTCAATTTGGTGGCTAATTACTTGCCCTATCTGCGCTTTGACCTGCTGCACCTCTTTGGGTAAGTTTTGACGGTTTAGCGTTTTAACGGCTTGGGCTTTGTCGGGGTCGTGGGGGTCGGTCAAGCCGTATTCATGGTTAGTAACCTGTTTCCAGTTCTCAACTAGGGGACGATCTACCCTGTCAAAGTAGGGTTGCAAACGCTTTCCTGTGGTTAACTCCACGTTGGCGATGACAAAATTAAGCTCTAGGCGCTCTTTGTCGGTGTGTTCTATCCAAGTCATGTTGTACTGGTCTTTGTCTAATCCTGCTAAAAGACTGCCCTCAAAGCTCTCCATAATGGCTCTTTTGTATTCATCAGGAAGATTACCCTCCTCAAAGCTCAATACACCCACCGTATAGCGGTTTTGGAAGCTTAGGCTATCTGACAGTCTTTTTGTTAGTTCAGGGTCACCTGAGAGCAATCTAGCGCCTTCTCGGTCGTTTTCTTTACCTAATAGGTAGTTCATAGCTGCATTTGCGCTACCTCCTCCGCTATTTTTGAAGAATTTAACGATCATGGCGGTCTAATACCTCGTTTAGCTGTTCTCTGATAACGGTGAGCTGTGCAAATACTCTTAACTTGTCGGTGTCTTTGTCTAGGGTGTTGGCTTGTTTGGCAATTTGGTTCAGATTGCCACCAATGCGTCCTAAGCTTGCCAAAAGTTTAGGATCAGCATTTTTATAAGGCTTGGCGATTTTCTGAGACAGGGCTGTTTTTCTGATCCATGTTGCTAGTTGGTTGCCTTCCATTCTGTCTAAAAGTGCTTGGTGTTCATCTTCAGTTAGCCTGATTTTGATTTCTTTGGTTCGGTTCTTTTGAGGCATGGGCTTGGCTCTGTTTGGTTTTTGGCTTTTTGCTGTCACATCGTTTCGTGACTGTTGGGGTTAAGGGGTTTCCCCTTGCAAGGTCATACTGGGATTAGACGATAGTCCCCTGTATGTGTCCTTGCCCTTCCTACTAATACTATCATTTTTAATTAAAAATAGATGTCCGATTTGCTCTTAATGGTTAATCTAGTTACTACTTTGGTTTTTACGCTTTTTTATTGAATTTAAAGCAAACTCTTTTTTTATATTTTTAAAGACTTTTTAAAAGATTTTTAGACCCCCTTCTAAGCCATATACAGTATGGTCTAGAGAGAACTAAATGGGAGGTAATGACGCACAACTAGGAGGTAATGACGCACAACTAGGAGGTAATGACGCACTTAATAGGAGGGATTGACGCACAAATAGGAGTTTTGTATAATAACCTCCTATTTAACTGTGGATAACTGCGATGGATAAGCAAAAAAATAACGGTTTGATCGTGATGGATAATAAATTAATTCGTGCATCATATAGATTAACGGTCAATGAAATACGTTTAATATTAGTCGCTGTATCACAAATGCCAAAAGATGATGAGCCAGTTGATCCAAAAAAAGCATATTACATTACTAAAAATGACTTTGTGAGGTTAGGGGTTGAGCCTAAGAATGTAGCTCGAGATATACGTTCAGCTTGTAAGGACTTGCTGAGCAGGGTTATTACAATTAAAACGCCAATTGGTGACTTAGACACACATTGGGTGCATAACGTATTGCATTTCAAAAGTGAGGTATTTGAAAGGTTAAAAAAAGAACACCCTGATGCAGAGAGTGACGAGGAATTTATAAATTCATTACGCTTGCATAATCTCATGGACAGCCTACCAATGATCGCTAATAGCGATGATAACTTGATAGCTAGAGTGGTACTACATGAGGATATTATTCCTTATATCTCGCAGTTAAGGGAACAGTTCACACAACTCATGCTGGATGATGTGGTCGATTTCGGTAGTTTCTATAGTTATCGTGTTTACTTAATGATGATGCAGTTTCGCAGTACAGGTATTTGTACTATTAAAATCAGTGACTTGCGTGAAACCTTAGAGTTGAAAGACAAGTATGAGGCAACTAAAGACCTTAGAAAATGGGTAGTTGATACGGCTGTTGATGAGATAAATGAAAAATCCCCCTTCATTGTCACTTATGAGATGACTAAAACGGGGCGGAAGTTTACGCATCTAGTGCTAAAATTCAAGCCAAAAAAGGCAAATATAAGTACGATCAAAGACACTATACGCGATCCTAATAACGGTGATATGTTTACGATTGAAGGGTTGTCTGATAAGCAATTAGGGCGTATAGCACGTAATAAGCAGTTCATTGCCGATTATAACCATCTAGTTAGCTCTACCAGTCCAGCAGGTCAAGACCCGAAAGAGTGGGAGTTTGAGATGATTAACCGCCTTAAACGTGATCCAACACAATTTAAGAAACGCCCTATCAGAGAGTACCTTGAATATTAGAACTATGAGAGTGTACTCCGTTGTGTACATGCAGTGACTTTTTATAGGTATATTGAGTTGTTTTTGATTTCTATAAGTACTGTTATGGGAGTAATAGCCAGATATTTTTATTGACTGGTGCTATGTATGTTAGAATCACGAGAAATATTACTCCTTTAATCTATAAAAGCCGTTTACTACAAAGATGAATATTCCGCCTTAACTGTTTGTCCCCCTCCTAAGTAAATAATTGCTCCCTATAGCAATTTCTGTCATAGAGCGTTTTACGCTTTTCCCTGTGCACATGCACTGCTTTAATGTTTGTATCTATAATCGATTTATCTATCGAGTCATTATAAGCAAGCTATTAAAAGCAATTTATGACAATAACTCGCTAAATATAACGTTTCACATTTTCACATTCCTTGATTGGTAGGCATTATGCCTAGCTGAGAGTGTGTCAGACCTTTTATTTTAGATACCTCTTATCTTAGATATCGCGATTATTGACAGACTAAAGCAGTTCCTAAAAACTGAGTTAAACATGTTAACTACTATTAAAGAACATTGGTTGTCCAATGTTAGAGGCGATGTCCTAGCTGGTATGGTTGTCGCGTTAGCCCTTATTCCTGAAGCCATTGCTTTTTCAATCATTGCAGGTGTTGATCCCCAAGTGGGTCTTTACGCTTCATTTTGTATTGCGGTAGTGATTAGCTTTGTTGGTGGTCGTCCCGCTATGATTTCGGCGGCAACCGGCGCAATGGCGCTACTTATGGTGACATTGGTGAGAGAGCATGGCTTGCAGTATTTGTTAGCCGCCAGTGTTTTGACAGGTGTGATACAGATTATCTTTGGCTTTTTGAAGCTAGGTAATTTGATGAAGTATGTCTCTCAATCTGTCGTCCTTGGCTTTATTAATGCTTTGGCGATTTTGATTTTTATGTCGCAGATTCCTGAGCTGATGCCGCAAGATGGCTCAAACCTAGTTCACGTCTATGGTCTAGTGGCTCTCGGTTTAGTAATTATCTATGGTTATCCCTACCTTCCAAAAATCGGCAAAGTAATTCCGTCACCGCTGGTCAGTATTGTGTTGGTAACGGCAGTAGCCATTTTATTAGGCGCAGAAGCACGTACTATCAACGATATGGGTCAGCTGCCTGATACCTTACCTATATTTTTACTACCTGATATTCCTTTGAATCTAGATACCTTACTAATCATTTTGCCGTATTCCATCAGTCTGGCTATTGTCGGTTTGCTTGAGTCTATGATGACCATGACCATTGTAGATGACTTGACCGATACCAAAGGCGATCGTACGCAAGAATGTAAAGGTCAAGGTATTGCCAACGTCGTCAGTGGTTTTTTTGGTGGTATGGCAGGCTGCGCGATGATTGGACAGTCTATTATCAATGTAAAATCAGGCGGCTACACACGTCTATCAACCTTGGTTGCAGGGGTGTTTTTATTATTGATGGTTGTCTTCTTAAGTGACTGGTTAAAAATTATTCCGATGGCAGCGTTAGTTGCTGTCATGATTATGGTGTCGATTGGTACTTTTAACTGGGGTTCTTTTAAAGAGCTAAAAACCAAGCCGCTACAAAGTAACATTGTTATGATTACTACCGTTGCTGTGGTGGTTGCAACTCATAACTTAGCGTATGGCGTATTAATTGGTGTGTTGTTATCAGCCCTATTCTTTGCCAATAAAATTGAGCGCTATATGAGC
>NZ_CM009140.1:0-5636 GCF_002836335.1 Psychrobacter sp. Sarcosine-02u-2
GGCGGTCAATTCCGCTATATCTTGGTCTTTCTTGCGCAGCTGCTGCTCCATGTATCGCTGTTGGCCGTCTAGCATCTGCTCTTGGCGTTTGATTGTATCTTGTTGCGCCTGTAGTGCTTGCTGCACCTGCTCTAATAGTCTCTTGTCCATAATCTACCTCTGCCCATAGTTGATTGGCTGCTGCATCTGTGTTTGCGGTTTTTGCATGATGTAGATCGGTTTTGAGAACTTGTTGACTGATACTGCCCCGATGATGATGCCTAGCACCAGTATCGTAAGTGCGACCAAACTGGCTACGATTGCCCATTTCTTCATTTCTGATCTGATGACCTGCGCTATCCTGTCCTCTCGCTGCTCTATCAGCTGCGCGATGTGCTGTGTGTAGCTCTCTATCATCGTCTCTGTCTGTTCTGCGAGTTGATTTAAATCTTGGGTTAAATGGGCTTGGACGTTGCTCATATAGGTTTGTAGGGCGGTACTCATATCGGTTTGATGCTTGGCTAACATCGCGAGCAGCTGCTCGTTGCTCAAGTCGAGGCTTTCCATGCCTTGTTTGATGATAGTCTCGCTTTCTTTTAATTTCGCTGTCATAAAGCTGTTTAGCTGCATCGTAGCGTTCTGTACTTCTTGCTCGATAGTCTTCGCTTGCTGCTGTGACTGTGTTTTGAATTTCTCTGCTAAAGTTAAAATCTCGCTCATATAATCCACCTGTCAGCCTGATATTTCGTTTTCCTGTTGGGTTCTTGATAGAGATTGCTTTGTCTGTCTCTCGTGCGATCTCAAAGCCACCATCTTTTAGGGCTTGAACAACACCGTCACGATTGGTTATCGCACCCTCAATAATTAATGCATGTAAGCCCTCAGTAATGGCTTGCCTCGTGTCTTTAATATCTCTTGGTAGGTTGTCACGCTGTGCCATTAATCGCTTTTTGGCGGGATCATTAGGGTCGGTAAATCCATGCTCGATGTTCTGCATGTCTTTCCATGCGTTGACCCTGCGCTTGTCTTGGTAGTGGATATAGGGCTGAAACGCACGGCCATGCTCTAAATCAACATTGGCAAAGACAAAGTTCAGCTCTAACCTCCCTTTGTCTCTATGTTCTATCCAGCTTACACTTACTCTATCAACGTCCAGCCCTGCTCGAATGGTTTGCTCAAAGCCGTCCATCAAGGCTTTTTTTTGTTCGGTAGTCACTTGGTTGGCTGTCTCAGTAAACGATAAGCAGCCACTGGTATATTTTTGTTTAAAGTCGAGACTATCAATGAGCAAGGCTTGATTGTCTATGTCGCCCCTTAGTACCTCGGCACCGAAACGTTTGCCGTCTGGCTGCTCTTTGTCTTTGAGCAGGTAGTCAAACACGCCTTTGCTGCCACCTGTGCCATTGGTAAAGAATTTAACGATCATCGGGCACGCTCGATGCTAGTGCGTTGTCTAACGTGGTTTGTAGATTAAGTAAGACGATTAATACAGCATTACCAACTTCTTGCCCTGTGTTGGTCTGCTTGGCGATTTGGTTGATATTGATGCCAATGCGATTAATGGCTCGCACCAATTCGGGATCAGCACTGTGGACGATTTTTTTTGTCTTGGGTTCGGGCGCAGCTATCGGTTGATCGAGTACCAATCCGCGAACGTAGTTAGACATATCATGTGAGCCTGTGCGCTTTTTGATGTCTGCCATTTCTTCGTCAGAAACTCTGATTTTTAGCCACTTTGTCCTTGCCATTTCAGCCTCGCTTTTGCGGTTGCTTTTTGCCCCTCACGGTTTTTTGTGAGGGGTTGGGGTTAAGGGGTTTCCCCTTACCAGCATGCCTTGGGTCAATAGTAACGGAGTGGATATTGTACCCACGGTATATGCTGGCTACTAAATATTAATCGCTATATTTTTCATTTGCAAATATCTTTCAAAGCCATCATTCACCCATCAAAAATAAAATTGTGCTTGCCACTTTTATTTTTGAGCACATTAATAGTAACCAATATTAGGGTAACAATTGTGCAATATTCACATATGAGTTATATTGAAAGCTTAATTAGAAAGTACAAAAACTATTTCTAAATGCAAATTTGAGGTTTATATGAAGAAAATACTAGCTGGCGCATCTTTAGGGCTTTTACTAACTGGCTGTGCCTCTATGCAATTAGCAGAACAGCCATTAAACGAATATCAAAAGATTGTAGAGATACCAAACACCAAGCAGAACTTAATTTACGACGGATCAAAGCAATGGTTTGCTAAGAACTTCAACGACTCGAACTCCGTAATTAAATACGACAATGCTGAAACAGGAAGCATCATAGGCAAAGGCAGCATGAAATTTAAGTGCCAAGGCGAAGGCATAGCTTGTTACGGAGAAGACAAAACTACACTACGCTTCACAGTTAAAGTAGACTCAAAAGACAACAGAGCCAGAGTATCGTTTGAAGACTTAATACTTAACAAACCTAGCGAAGTAATATCAGGCATCAGATCACCCGAAAGCAATAGAGCGCCAGGGTACCAACACGAAGTAAATTCAGTAAGGGAGATGTTAGACACAACAACAAACAGCTTAGCAAAAGAAGTTAAGCACAGCGTAAGCAGCACAGACTGGTAGACACAAACAGCAAATAGCCTAAGCAGTGATGGTTAGAAAACGAGATGGCATTAAACCGTCAAAACAGCCTAACCATCACACAACCGAGATAAAGACATGTACTGTCACTTCTTAACAACAGCACAAAAAGGCTGTTATCTGATTTAGGCTTGCACTTTCCGCTTTAAAAACTTGGTTTTTTCAACCAATTTCGTATTGTTCGGTCTGATACGCCTAGCTCTTTCGCTATTTCTTTCGTAGTGAAGTTTAAATCTCTAAGCGTGGTTGCTTTAGACCTCTTATCATTATACTTTGCTGACCTTGCAATCCCTCCATTTGATGAGTTACTAGCTTTACCGCCCTTACTACCTTTAAGAGCCTGACGATAAATAAACTCATTATAGTGATAGGCATCACGCTTCCAGCAATATTTCGCGATGCTTTTGGCGGTCGCTTTTATTTCTGAGTACGGTAATGGCTCTAAAAACATCATATTCACGCTTTGAGCATGTTTAAGCACGGAATTGTACCATTGTTGCCAAGTCTTGCCGCGATGCTCTCTAATCGCAGAATAAGCCCAATGGCGAACGGTGTCGAATAGGGTACAGTTCCTACCAAGTCCGTA
Source organism: Psychrobacter sp. Sarcosine-02u-2 (assembly GCF_002836335.1). Taxonomy (NCBI): domain Bacteria; kingdom Pseudomonadati; phylum Pseudomonadota; class Gammaproteobacteria; order Moraxellales; family Moraxellaceae; genus Psychrobacter; species Psychrobacter sp. Sarcosine-02u-2. The sequence goes on from NZ_CM009140.1 coordinate 3,203, forward strand.
TTCTTTCTCTTTATTGGTTAAAGGTCTGAGATCAACGAAATCCGCTAGATAATTTAGCTCGTAGGCTTCTTTTGTCCATACTTCGGTGCGCCAATGCTCGTGCATCGGGTTTTTGGTGATGAAGTTGGTATAACCGACGTCTGCGCGAGTGGCTCTAACAAGCCCTGCTTGTATCTTCGCGAGGTATTCTAAGGCTTTATGGCTGCCATGCTCACTGGTACAAACAGGCGTTTTTAACTCATAGACAATGTGGGCGTGTCCGTTTTCAGGATTTTGGCTTGTCCACCGTGGCGGTGGTAGGTATTCTTCCGCCCAGCGCATCGCACCATGCTCATGATCAATGTCTAAGCAAATGAAGTGAGTCATGCAAGGGGGGTTGTGCTGGATATACCGCATTTTAACGGCAGTTTGCCTAGGACGAATGACAAGATTACCTAAATCATCGGTGCAATAAGGCCTATGGGGGAGTGTTTCGTATATTTCCGGTAGTATTAACATCACGCACACTTGTGTTAGTGCGCCTGCTGATATAAAATGACCGTTCGAATATGGTGGGTTTTATATCTGCTGACACAGATTAAAATTCATCTAACCCCTAGTGATTGGCGTCACTGGGGGTTACTCGTTTCTAGCACTTGAGTTTACGCTCTCATTCTTATTTCGTCAATTAGCAATTTTTTTGTAAAGCCACGCTATTTAAGGCGTACACCGCTATGAATATTTGTACCCACGTTATATTATATATCTATGTTAAAACCTAAAGAAAACAACGCCTATTTTACTTTTATTCAATCTCTAAGTTGTTTTTCAAGATCTTCGCTCATAATCTCACGTATGTTTTGAATTGCAAATTCACTGATTTTATCTTTTGTAGAATATGTTGCTATTTCCAAATGATCGCTTAGGGAGATTTCATTTGTTTCGAGATCAATTTGACCTGTAAGAATAGCTCGATTACTGACTATTTCACCTAACTCGTTTCTATAGTGCCAGTTTTGAGCATTATGTTCACAGCGGACTTTACTTTCAATATTCATGTTTATTCCTCAGTTTATTTTTATATGACTAAAAAATGTAACATGAGAAGAATCTAGATACCAAATTTTTGTTCTACACCAATAATCGGTTTTCAAACTGCCAAATCAGTAGCCTTGCTCATTCAATATTCTGTATTGATCACAGCCTATCTGACTACCATTATCACACCCCCTGCCATACCATTCTTTAGCAATAGTTTTGTTTTGTAGTACACCATATCCGTATTCATACATGACGCCAATATGACCTTGGGCAGTGCTGTTACCTTGACTCGCAGCCTTATTAAGCCACTCAAATGCCTTGGCATAATCCTGTTGTACACCTTTTCCATATGCATATAAATATCCAATACTATACTGACCTGTGCTATTCCCTTGATTGGCAGATTTTTGATACCAGTAAAAGGCTTTCCTATAATCCTGTCGCACACCTTTTCCATATGCATATGAGTATCCAACATTAAACTGACCTGTGCTATTCCCTTGATTGGCAGATTTTTGATACCAGTAAAAGGCTTTCCTATAATCCTGCTCTACGCCTTTACCGTTCTCATAATAACTCCCAAGCACATTTTGACCCAAAGCATTACCCTGCTCTGCTAGTGCTTTAACTTCCTCAAAACTTAGGTCTGCTGATGTCGCTGATAGTGTCAATCCAAACAGCATTGCCAATATCATCGCCCCGTTAATGACTATGTTTTTAAGTGATTGCATGGTTTTTATTTCTCTGTATTTATTTGAGTGATTTCATCTCTGTCAGGGGATAATAGTCTATAGCTATGTTTCTAAAATTTTATTTATATGTATATTTTAATTTTCTTCGTCGTTTTTGATAGATATTGTTTTAGCTACTTCTTGGATCATATTTTTGTACTCAGCAGTGGTAGTAGCTGGTTTTGTTAGCTACCGACCCATACTCGGAGATCTTGACTTTGTAGGCACTCTAGCACGCTCAACTTCTTCTTTGGCTTTGATTACTTCTCTAACTTGCTCAGCAGCGTGTTTAATTTCTTCACCTCCTCTTGTATTGCCGTCTGCGATCCGGTTATTTTCGCTTGTGACTGCTCTATTTTGATCTGTTCGTTCACTAATTCGTTCAATCCGCTCTCCCACTTCACGGTATCGCTCTCTAATTGCGTCGTAACGCTGTTGAGATAGTCGGGCTGTGCTATTGTACTCTGATACGTCTTTAACTGCTCTACGAGTTGAATCTGTACGTTTCCTAAAGCCAATAACTCGCTTATCAATGATGCTTGCGTTGTTACGTGCTCTTTCCGATATGCGACCCATCCATTGAACACGTTCGTTTGTTCTGTCATTGAAGTCTGCAACTGCTTGAACAACGTCGGTAAGCGTTCTAGCTCTTTCGTCTTCGCTTGTGCCAATTTGTTCAATGA
>NZ_CM009141.1:0-1929 GCF_002836335.1 Psychrobacter sp. Sarcosine-02u-2
TTTTGATAATTGCCGTATTGGATACGTCACTACCGAAAAGTAGTGACGTATCCAATACGGCTTTATTTTTGGCTTATTTGGGGTGAATTATGCTGAGTGATGGTTGCGTGATTTGCCAATTTTGATCCAAAAATAGGGGTGATTTTGAGCGTTTTTTCCTTTACTTGATACATTAGGTCTAAGTAGCGGATTAGAAATAGGGGTTATGATTGCTCTTAGGCTATATGACATAAGGGTTTATATTAAAATTATTGGGTAAAAAACTGGAAAAAGAATAATTGACAGGCGTAAAAAAACCTCGTATCGTCGGAATTGTCTAGAAACAAACGAATACAAGGTCTTTATTTATGTTCCCAAATCACGCAACCACTGTCAACGAAAATATTAAAAAGCATAACGAAAACGTTGATAAAAATATCCCTTCTGCAGAATTAATTGATTTTCTCTACGATAACGACTTGCCCGAAGGCGTAGATGTCTCTCTAGCGTCCTTATCTGCCCGTGACAGCGTTTGGGACACTCACAGGCTACATACATCCTATGTAAGTAAAATATACGCCTTAAACAGCGAATTTGAGCGATATAGCGAGCGTATGGATGAGTGTAGCGGATTTTTAAAGTTTGGATATAACGAGGATGACGGCTTGGTATTAAAACAAGCTGGTTTCTGTCGTGTACGCCACTGTACAACGTGTCAATGGCGAAAAACACTACTCTGGAAGGCTCTCATGTACCAAACCTATGACCGCATCATACAAACACACCCTACACACCGCTTTATATTTTTAACCTTGACGCTCAAAAATCCGCCCATTGATGACTTGCGCGAAACCTTGCAGCACATGAACAAATCATGGCAAAGGCTGATTAAGCGCAAGGAATTTATGGCGGCTGTTAAGGGTTGGGTACGCACAACAGAAGTCACACGCCCCAAAGACCCCAAAGACAAAGACAAGAAATACAAAAGGGTTTGTCCGATAACTGGCAACACCCACGCACACCCACATTTTCACGTTATTTTGATGGTTGACCCGTCTTACTTTGGTAGGAATTATATCAAACGTCAACGGTGGCAAGAGCTTTGGGCTGATTGTCTTCGTATTGATTATATGCCGCAAGTAGATATTAGAACTGTTAAACCGAAAAAGGGTGCTGATGATGATGGTATGCGTGGGGCGATTGCTGAAACCTTGAAATACGCTACAAAGCCTGATGATATTACCCATGATGCCGAAAATCCTAGAAGTCGTGACTGGTTTTATGAGTTGACAAGACAAACATACCGCTTACGTTTTGTGGCTACTGGTGGATTGCTCAAAGACGCCCTGAAGCAAGATGATGATATTACCAATGAGGATATGATCGACACTGGCAACGATGACGAAACAACCGAAACCGATGACCGCCGTTTGAACTTTACGTTTTATGAGTCAAAAGGCGGTTACATGTATAACCCGAACCATAACGAGTAGTGTTTTTGGTTTTGGCTTTTACCTCGTAGAGCGTACTTTGATTTGACCAAACTATGAAACGGAGTGGAATCGTTTAGGCAAGTCGTAAGTGCGCACTTATCCAAAAAGACAGACAAGTGAAAAGACAAAATATAAGACAAGGCACGCTTAGACGTTTCACCTTACAGGATGAAACAGCGTGCAATCTTTTCGTCCCTCTGACTAAGAGCGAACTTAGGAGTTACCAAGCAAAAGACCCACAAGGGGCGCTATTTTTGTTTGATAACTCCGTCCGCTCTACGAGGTTGAAACATTGCTACCCATCGCAACCCATAGCCACAAAAAAACTGGTTAGGGCATGGTGTCAAGGTGGAGATTTTGGCAGTCTTTTTTGCCAAAATACTACCTTGATACTATGACATAACCAGTTAAAAAGATTGGCTTGGGTGTGTGGGTAATCAGCCCTAATTCATTGAGA
>NZ_PJBX01000177.1:0-108460 GCF_002836335.1 Psychrobacter sp. Sarcosine-02u-2
TCACGGGGTTTATCACAAACTTGCTGTCAGGTTTGATTGCTTATTGCTGGTTTCTCTATAAACCCACCATCAAAAACATGCCTCAGCAGGGACAGGTAGCCACATTGTAAATAGTATCAATGAGTTACAATGTGGCTTATCCCGAACTGGGGTTAATATCAATAAGTCCTTTATTTGATAGATCTGTTACGATTTCTTGAAGCTCAAGTTTAGAAGCATTCATAATACTATAGTCTAAACTACCTAAATTTAAAAAGTCTTCTCTGCTATCTTCTATCATTACAGCCAAGTTGTATAGAAAAGATCGTTCATGATCTGATAGGCTTAAAGCTCTTACTTCTTGAGTTTTATTATTAATACTTTTAGAGAAGTATTTCCAGATATATGGAATTATCAGAAATAATAATAGTGTGCCAGAGAATAAAAGACCTCCAATTAGTGGAAGTTTCCATTCATCTGGAACCTGAGGGATTATGCTAGGTATAAATGAGTGTCCTAATAATATAGATATGCATACTACAAAAACTGCACTAACAAATGCATGTGAAGTTTGCAATTGTTTTATTATTTCTGTTAGCCAATCCATAGATACTCTTTTAAATTTTTTGCTAAAATTTAGCTTTAGTTTACTCTAAAAAATTTACTTTATAAAAATATTAGCAGTGAAAAAAGCAAAAAGTAAGATTAAGCCATCATAACTAGATTCTAGGCAACAAAAAAGGCCACTCCCTAAAGAGTAGCCTTTTCATCAATTATTACCTAAGTTCTATTAACTCACTTCTTTCATCTTTTGCTTAAGCATTGGTTTCAAGAACTCACCAGTATATGAGCCTTTCACTTCCGCTACTTCCTCAGGCGTGCCTTCCGCGATAATCATGCCGCCACCTTTACCGCCTTCAGGGCCAAGGTCAATCACCCAATCGGCCGTTTTGATGACGTCGAGATTGTGCTCGATGACCACGATGGTATTACCTTTATCGCGAAGGGTGTGGAGGATATGCAGCAGCTTATCGATATCATGGAAATGCAGACCAGTGGTTGGCTCATCCAATATATACAGCGTCTGTCCGGTATCACGTTTGGCAAGCTCACGCGCTAGTTTGACGCGTTGCGCTTCACCGCCTGATAGCGTTGGCGCTGATTGACCCAAACGGATATAGCTCAGACCAACGTCCATCAGCGCTTGCAGGCGACGATGAATCGCTGGAATCGCTGAGAAGAATTCAGTCGCATCTTCAACTGTCATATCAAGCACGTCAGCAATGTTTTTACCTTTATAGTGAATCTCTAGCGTCTCGCGGTTATAGCGTTTACCATGACAGGTATCGCAGGGCACATACATATCAGGTAAGAAATGCATCTCAACTTTGATAAGGCCATCGCCTTGACACATCTCACAGCGACCGCCTTTGACGTTAAAGCTAAAGCGTCCGGCTTTATAACCACGCGCGCGCGCTTCTTGGGTTTGGGCAAACATCTCACGCACTGGCGTAAATACACCGGTATAGGTTGCAGGGTTTGAGCGCGGCGTACGACCAATCGGGCTTTGATCGATATCAACCATTTTATCCAAATGCTCAAGACCGCTAATGCTGTCATGCTTATCAGCGATAAGCGTTGACGCATTGTTTAACTGGGTGGCAGCGATAGGCATTAAGGTGCGGTTAATCAAGGTCGATTTACCAGAACCAGAAACGCCTGTAATACAAGTCATAATGCCAATCGGCAAGCTCAAATCGACATTTTTTAAGTTGTTGCCTGTTGCGCCTTTTAGCTCAATCGACATCGGTACTTGTTTAGGTTTGGCTTTACCTTTTGCTTCAACTTCGATGGTTTTGGCTTTATGACGAATACTTGGAATCTCGATTCGTTTCTCACCGGACATATACTGCCCTGTGAGCGAGCCCTTGGTTGCCATAATGTCATCAACCGACCCTTGCGCAATGATATGACCGCCATGAACGCCCGCGCCGACACCGATATCAATCACGTGATCGGCTTGGCGAATGGCATCTTCATCGTGCTCGACGACCAGTACCGTATTGCCCAAATCGCGTAAACGCGTGAGGGTTTTAAGCAAGCGATCATTATCGCGTTGATGCAGGCCGATTGATGGCTCATCGAGCACATACATGACGCCCATCAGACCCGCACCGATTTGGCTGGCAAGACGAATACGCTGCGCTTCACCGCCTGATAGCGTTTCAGCAGAGCGGGCAAGGGTCAAATAATCAAGCCCGACACTGACAAGGAAGTTAAGACGTTCATTAATTTCTTTAAAGATTTTTTCCGCAACTTCACCTTTATGACCGCCAATCTTGAGCGTTTTATAATAGTCAGCAGCATCACCGATAGACAGCTTGACGATTTGAGCAATGGTTTGATCGTCTACGCGGACGTTGCGTGAGATCTCATTCAGGCGCGCGCCATCACAGACGTTACAAGTAGTATCCGCCAAATATTTCGCCAACTCGTCACGTACTAGGTTGCTTTGGGTTTTGGCATAACGACGCTCTAAATACGGCAGTACGCCTTCAAACGGCACAGTTTTATTGGTTTTACGTCCGCGCTCATCAGTAAAATTAAAGGTCAGTTTCTCTTTACCCGAGCCATGCATGATGATATCTTGCTGCGCTTTTGGCAGGTTTTGCCATGGCGTATCCATGTCGATTTTAAAATGATGACAAACGGTCGATAGCAAACCAAAGTAATAGGCGTGCCGCTTATCCCAGCCATTAATCGCCCCTTGATTGAGCGATTTTTCATGATGGGTAATCAGCTTTTCTGCAGAGAAATACTGACGTTTACCGAGACCGTCACAACTTGGGCAAGCACCATAAGGGTTATTAAAACTAAACATCCGCGGCTCAAGCTCAGAAACCGCGCGATCACAAACAGGGCAAGAATGCTTGGCTGACATGACTTGATTTTCGTCACCGCCTTCTTTTGGATTGCCATCCATAAAGTGCAGCGTGACTAGACCTTGACCTAAGCGTAGGGCGGTCTCTAAACTTTCAGCAACGCGGTTACCCAAATCATCACGGACTTTAAAGCGGTCAACGACCACTTCGATGGTATGCTTTTTCTTTTTATCGAGCGTTGGTAGCTCATCGGTATCATAAACATCACCGTCGACGCGTACGCGGACAAAACCTTGCCCAATTAATTGCTCAAGTAGCACTGTATGCTCGCCTTTACGCTCACGAATCACCGGCGCAAGTATCATGATCTTGGTATCTTCTGGCAGCGCCATGACTTGATCGACCATTTCAGTCACCGACTGTGCAACCATTGGCTCGCCATGCTCAGGGCAATAAGGCGTCCCGATACGCGCATAAAGCAGACGCAAGTAATCATAAATCTCGGTAATCGTCCCAACGGTCGAGCGCGGGTTATGGTTGGTCGATTTTTGCTCGATAGCAATCGCTGGCGACAGGCCTTCGATACTATCAACTTCTGGCTTTTCCATCTGTGAGAGGAACTGACGCGCATACGCCGATAAGCTTTCGACATAACGGCGCTGGCCTTCGGCATAAAGCGTATCAAACGCCAAGGATGACTTACCAGAACCTGATAAACCGGTAATTACCACGAATTTATCGCGTGGAATGTCTAAATCGATGTTTTTTAGATTGTGCGTACGTGCGCCGCGTATTGCAATATGGTCATGTGCCATCGTTGATAGGTTTCCTATTTGCTAATGGTATATAAAATCTAAACGTTAAATATAGTTAATGAAAGGGCTGTTAAAAGCATATTTGGTTGTTAAGTTGCTATGGCTTTATAAAAGTCTGCCGTTATCACGGAATTTTCTTAATAAAACAACAGTTATAAAATGGTTCTTTACAAACTAATAGTTTTTATAAAGCGCCAGTGATAAAGGTTTATATAAGCGTAACGTTCAAAGCTAACTTAAGTCTTAACCTTAAAATCAATAAAATAATCTAAATGAAATGTTTGTTAACTAACATAAGTGCTTTGTTATAGATTGAATCCAGCTTTGTTTTTCCGCATGGTTTGCGAAAAAATGTCTGTTTTGAATATTGTTAGTTGTAAGTACTGCTTGTTTAAGTATTGGTTGTTTATGTCATGCTACTTTAGATTTTATTATTTTAAATATCGTATTTCTTAAAAGCTTGGCTGCTTTAAAAGTTAATATAGTTAAGTCTTTATAAAATCGATACAGCCCTGATCTAAACCCTATCGAGAAAAAATGGGCACAGGCTAAGTTTCTACGCCAAGGATGGATGGAGAATAATCTACCTAAACTGTTTCATGATATGGGCTGTATCGATTTTATAAAGACTTAACTATATACTTGCTATATATCTGTATCATTAAAATCAGTCTAAGAACAGCCCTACGGTCAAGGCAAGTATCTTGTCAACGTCTTACTTTATTGTCATGGCAGCGGCATTATTCAAGGTGTAATGAGCCATTAGATGCACTTGGTAACAAAATTATCGCCTCCATAAAAAGCGCAAGTAAAGGCCAACCGTGCGGCTGCAGCAGTAAGATAAAAGTTTCGGCAAGCAAACGGCGAATGACTTATACTAGTGGGCTTAATTTGTAGGCTAACGCCTTGATAAAGGCGTGATAATACCAGCAAGCCGCAGTGATAAACCAGCAATGATGAACCAGTGAGGCAAGTATGAATAGCGTAGAAAAACGGGCAATTATTGGGGTCGGTGGTATCTTCGCCTTACGGATGATTGGCCTGTTTATGATTGTGCCCGTGTTTTCGGTGTATGGTGATAATTATGCGCACGCAACGCCGTTTCTGATTGGTTTGGCGGTCGGTATTTATGGGCTCGGGCAAGCGTTATTTCAAATACCAATGAGCCTTGCCGCGGATAAATTTCCGCGTAAGCCGATTATCTTTTTGGGGCTTATATTATTTGCTATTGGCGGCATCATCGCTGCCAATGCCACTGATATTTACGAGGTTATTATTGGGCGCGCGCTGGCAGGCAGTGGCGCGGTATCGGCGGTATTGATGGCACTACTTGCTGATGTGACGCGTGAAGAGATGCGCACCAAAGCGATGGCGACCATGGGTTTGACTATTGCTACCTCTATTATGCTGGCCTTTGCCTTCGGGCCTTTATTGGTCGGCTCGCTAGGCATCTCAGGGCTGTTTTGGCTCACCGCTGGTTTCGCTGTTTTAGCAATGTTGCTATTATTGTTCGTACCGACGCCGCTACGCGTGCTTAAGCACAACCTCGATAACAAGTCGATTGGTCAGCAATTGGCTGATGTGCTAAAAATTGGCGATTTAAACCGTTTACATATCGGTATTTTTGCCCTGCATTTAACCATGACGGCTATCTTCGTTATCTTACCGCATCAGCTTAGTGAGGTACTTGGTTTATCGGTACGTCAGCAGGGTTTGGTTTATTTGCCGTTATTATTTATTGGTTTTGCCGTAGCGATACCCTTTATTATTATTGCTGAAAAGAAACGCAAAATGCGCCAAGTATTTTTGGCAGCGATTGCCTTGATGACCGCGGCTCTGGCATTATTAGCACTTGGTAGTCAGGTCGGGGTTGGTATTATTCTAGGCTTGTTGCTGTACTTTATGGGCTTTAATTTACTCGAAGCGACCATTCCCTCATGGATATCGAAGCGTGCGCCCGTTGCCAATAAAGCAACGGCGATGGGGCTAAACTCATCGAGTCAGTTCTTTGGTGCTTTTGTTGGCGGGGCGATGGGCGGTTTATTGTTAACCCAGCCGAATTTACTGGCGTGGGGCGTATTGGCTGTCATTATGGGCGCGGCATTGCTGCTGATTATTCCGATTGCTGATCCACCGTATTTATCAAGCACCACGGTGACCATTCCCAAAGATATTAATATCCAAGACTGGTCACGGCAAATGCTGGCGGTAGACGGCGTTGATGAGCTGGTCGTGATGGCAAAAGAGCAGGTCGCTTATTTAAAATTGGATAAAACGCAATTGACAGATTCTGCACGACAAGAGCTGTCGCATTTAGCGCAAAGCCCCCTAGATATTTAACAGAAAAATGGTTAAAGTGAAGTCATATTACTGCTAGTATTCATACTCTATATTAAATACTCGATTAAAGCTGGCAAACAAATTATTTATAAGTAAAAGGACGATATTATGCGCGGAGTTAATAAAGTTATCATCATCGGTAACCTTGGAGCAGACCCCGAGGCTCGCCAATTCAGTAATGGCGGTAGCGTGACCAACATTTCGGTTGCCACCTCAGAGCAGTGGACTGACAAGCAAAGCGGTGAAAAAAGAGAAGCGACGGAATGGCATCGCATTTCATTGTTTAACCGTCTAGGTGAAATCGCAGCACAATATTTGCGTAAAGGCAGTAAGGTTTATATCGAAGGTAGCTTGCGTACGCGTAAATACCAAGATCCTAACGGCCAAGACCGTTATATTACCGAGATTCGTGCTGAGCAAATGCAAATGCTTGATGGTGCGACTGGCGGTAGTAATGATGGCGGCGGCTTTGGTGGCGCTCAAGGCTCGAATCAATATCAGAACCAAGGCGGCTATGGCAATCAGGGCGGCGGTTTTGCTGGTCAGAACCAAAACCAAGGTGGCCAAAATAACTATGGCCAACAGGGAAATAACCAACAAGGCGGTTATAACCAAGGCGGCGCTCAGGGTAGCAACCAAAACAGCTTTAATAATCAAAATGCGCCTGCACAGCAGAACCAATTTAATAAACCTGCCCAAACAAAACCGACGGCAATGCCTGACGGTCCGGTAGATGATGATATTCCTTTTTAGGATACGTAATCTAATAATGTTGAATGAATCAGAGAAAAGAGCTTACTTTTAGAGGCTCTTTTTTTTATATGATAAATTCTATTTAATATAAAAGTTTATTTTCTCAAAAATAATTATTTGCTTGCTGATATTTATTATTAAATATCAATCAATACTTGTAGCGGTTTATATTTTTGTTTATATTACTGCTACTTACGATTTTTATTACGCATAAGTTTTTAGTAAAAATCCAACTCGGTTATAACCTTAATATAAAAGTGGAGTTTACGATGAACAAAAATAACGTCATAGATTTAAATAGTTTAAACGTTGATGAGCTACGTGCGATTACTGAAAATGCGCAGCAATTGATTGAAGAAAAACAGCATCAGCGTTTATATGACGCCTATATGCAGTTTGAAAAAATCGCTGAAGAAAGCGATGCCAGCATCGAAGAAATTCTACAAGCGGGCGAGAAGCTGGAGAAAAAACGCAGCATTAAATATCGCAATACCGATAATAATGAAGAAACTTGGACTGGACGCGGACGCAAACCGACTTGGTTGGTAGATGCACTAGCGTCAGGTCGCAAGCTTGAGGATTTTGCCATTTAGCCATTTAAAAACTCTTGGTTAAAGGCTTATTCTATTCTGCTTTCATGTATTATTAATTATGATGGTTTTATAAAATAAGTTGCTAGATAAAAGCCAGTCTCTTTATCGCCACTATTTTGGTGCAAAGATACTGGCTTTTTTTCTGTCATCTGTACGCCATTGTTTGCTATGATAATGACGTTTTTGTCTTCTATAAGAGTTAGCTAACCGTGCCTCACGTTTCCACGTCGTCTCACAAGCGTCCCCGCAAGCTCTGGTGGCTACTTGGCTTTATATTATTTGCGCTATTTGCCGTGTTGCAAATGCCTGCCGCGTGGCTGCTTGAAAAATATGCCCCTGATACGCCGTATGTACAACATGTGTCTGGCAATTTATGGCAGGGCTCAGCGATTTGGCAGCTACCTGTGTCAGCAACACCGCTTACCGGTGCTGCTGAGTGGTCGTGGCAGCCATGGCATCTACTATTAGGCAAATTAGGCGCAGAGGTCGATATCAGCTCAGAGCAGACCCGCTTAAATGGTCAGGTGAAAGTAGGCACCAGCTCATGGCAAATTCAAAACATGAGCGGTAAGATTGCCCCTGAAACTTTATCAAATGTGGTCGATTGGCAGCTGCCTAATACCCCCATTCAGGTCAATAACGTTTCATTAAAACGTCAATCTGCTAAAAATTCTGAAGCAGGCAATTCAGATAGAAACGCCGCCGGTTTTAGTGAGGCCAGTGGTCAGTTAACGTGGGTTGGTGGCGAAGTCGGTTATCCTAGCGGTGGTAAGGTTTTTTATCTCACCATGCCTGCGCTGCGAGCTGAGCTCAGTGCCGAGCAAAAAAATAATAAAAATCTGCTGCATGTCAATCTTATCAACAATCAAGATAAGCGCTTGGGCGATTTGTATATCGATGGCGATAATATGCTAGATGTGAGCTTAACCCAGCGTTTACTAGAAAATATGCCAGAATATAAAGGGCAAGCTCCGCAAGACACGCCTGTGGTCAGTGTGCGCCAGCCATTGCTTAGTGGCTTAGGGGCGCGCTAGATGATGAATGTTGCCGATGTATCTAGCCGTTTAAAACCTGTTATTAATACCCTCAATCGCTTTGCCGCAGCACTATTGCTATTAGCGATTATTTGGCTATGCTGGAGTGCTGCGCGTTTACTCTGGTTGCTGCTAGCTGCGCCATTAGCGCCTACCTTACCGCTTGCTCCTTTACAGAGTACAGCGAACACCAGTACAGATCATAGTGGTTTATTTGCCATTTTTGCGGACCCTGATCCTATCGCTGCGCCCGTACAACCGCCGCCCAATGTTTTGTTAAAAGGTGTACTTATCGCCATACCAGAGAGTCTGTCTTCGGCGATGCTGGACGTCAATGGCGAAGTAAAAAATTACCGTATCGGTGACACTTTAAAAGACAGTGACTATACGCTGGTCGCCGTCGATTGGAATGAAGTCATTATCGCCGATGCTTACGATAAAGAAGTCGTCATCAGAATGCCAGAAGCCATGCCGCTTGATCAAAGTGCCATGCTGGCGGGTGCGGTGGGCAATCAGCGTTTGCCTGATAATAGTATGTTGCCAAACCTGTCTAATGCGCCAATGTCCGAGCAAGGCAATCCTGAAACTGAGCAAAATGGCCAAGAAAATGGTCAGGCAACCGATCAAAGCGCGCCGCAGTCGCCAATTGATGAAGCCGTTACCGAATTACAGTCAAACCCAGCCAGTTATTTAAGTCGGATGGGAGTGATGGCATCTGGAGAAAGCTATCAGGTCACCGCCGCCATGCCAGCCAAACTGCGTAACCGTTTAGGGCTAGAGCCGGGCGATAAGGTACTAACTGTTAATGGTCAAAGCGTTGGCAGCAATCCCGGCCAAGATGCCAGTATACTGCAGCAAGTCAAACAATCTGGCGAAGCGCAAATAGAAGTACAGCGCGGCGATCAAGTTATCACCATTCGCCAGCAGTTTTAGTTAAAAAGTTCATCGGTTAATACATTTGGTTCATATTATATTTAGCAAAAGTTTTATTCAGCAAGCACGAAAATCAGTATATCCGCGTCATCACTGTAGGTAATTATCAATATGGTCAGTTCTCAAAATTTTTCGGTCACGCCTTTGTACCATATCTTGCAGCGTTTGATGCGTTTGTGTCGGCCGCTATGTTTAGCCGTTCCGCTATGGGCAGCGAGTACAGGGCTTGTTAGTGCAGAAAGCTGGAAAGTTAATCTGCAAGATGCCGATATCAAAGCATTTATTAATGAAGTGGCGACCATTACCAATCAAAACTTTGTCCTTGATCCGCGTATCAACGGTAACGTCACCGTCATCTCTAATAAAGCGCTATCGCGTGACGAGATTTTTCAGCTGTTTTTAAGTGTCATGCAGGTCAATGGTATTGCCGCTATCGATTCGGGTACGACCATTAAGCTGGTACCAGATAACGTCGCCAAACAATCTGGCGTGGCGGTGGACTTACGCGGGGACAGTGTCGGTGAAGCCTTAGCGACACGGGTGATTTATTTGACCAATACCCAAGCGGCAGAAGTGCTTGGTGTCATTCGGCCCTTGATGCCGCAGTCCGCCCATGCAGCAGCGGTACCGGGCGTTAATGCGCTAGTATTGTCTGACCGTGCTGATAGTCTTAATCAGCTCACGTCACTTATCCGCGATTTAGACAGCAACGTCAATGACAGTTTGCAAGTCATACCGCTGCGTCACGTCGACGCTGAGCGTATGATGGAGTTGATTAGCGCCTTGGTGGCAAGCGCGGGTAGCGGGCAAGCGCAAGGTGGCAGTAATCAGCTAAAAGTCATTGCCGATACCTCTAGCGATAGGCTGCTCGTCAAAGGCAGTCCGGAGATGATTGCCAAAGTTCAAGAAATGGTCAATCAATTAGACACTACGCCTTCGAGACGTTTAAGTGGTCTGCGCGTCTTTCGCTTAAAATATGCCAGTGCCGGTCACATTGCAGAGATGCTGCGCGGCTTGCTTTCCAGTCAGTCTATTAATAGCGCTGGTGCGGCTTCAACCTTAGAGTCAGCTTCGCTAAACGGCGCCAGTAGTACAGGCTCGGCCCTTAACAATAATACTAATGCGCTTACCAACAGTGCTGCAAATACCAATACTGGTGCTACGGGAGCAGCGTTATCTACGGCAAGTTCAGGTGGCACAGGTAATGGTATTGGCGGGCGACCTTTTAGCATTATCGCGGATGAAACGCAAAATGCTGTTATCGTCAATGCCGCGCCCGAGCTGATGTTTGAGATTGAAGATGCCGTCGCTCAGCTCGATAGCCGCCGTGCCCAGGTTTTGATTCAAGCGGCGATTGTTGAGGTTTCAGGCGATGACGCTACCCAACTTGGCGTGCAGTGGGCCCTGGGTAATGCCAATAGTGGCTATGGCGTGGTGAACTTTAATAATGTTGGCGCGAGTGCCGTCTCGCTTGCCGCCGCCGCGTTATCAGGTGGCGCAAATATTAGTGCAGCAGCGGGCTCTATTGCTGGAGCGTTAATTGGTATCGGCGATAGTAAAAAAGACAGCCAAGGTAACACTCAGTTTTATGGTGCAATCTTACAAGCGCTTGATTCGTCGACCAGCGCCAATCTGCTGTCGATGCCATCAATTTTAACCTTGGATAATGAAAAGGCCAGTATTTTAGTCGGTCAAAACGTACCTTTTGTCACCGGCTCTTATACCACCGGCAGTGACTCATCGACCAATCCTTTTCAGACCATTGACCGCCAGGATATTGGTATCAATCTAAATGTCATTCCTCATATTGGTGATAATGGCACCGTACGTCTAGAGGTCTCGCAAGAGGTCTCATCCGTAGTGCCCGGCAGCGCCGCCAATGCCAGCGGTCTTATTACCAATAAAAGCTTGATTAACACCACCATCCTAGCCGATGATCAGCAGACCATTGCTTTGGGCGGTTTAATGCGCGATAACACCACCACTCGCCAACAAAAAGTTCCCGGTTTGGGCAGTGTACCCGTCATCGGACGGCTGTTCCGCTCTGATAATGACAGCACGCAAAAGAGTAACTTAATTATTTTTTTACAGCCGACCATCTTACGTGACGGCGGCGCTGTCGCTAGTGTGACTGAGCGCAAATACAATCAGATGCGCGTCCTGCAACTGGTTATCGATAAAAACGGTACCATTAAACAGCTGCCACTTAGTGGTACAGAAGGCTGGAATGGCAATGTCAGCGCAGACTATGAATTGATGCCCCTCAATCCACTGGTGCCTAAGCGTGACCAAACGCCAAAGCCAACTTCGCAAGGGTTTACTAAAGTAGATACACCTAGTACTAGTGGTATCACCACGTATCCTTTAAAACGCTAAATTCTAATATAGAGCGCTTGCGAATGGATAACGTAGGCGCTAACTTCTTGATTAAAGTAAAGCCCACCTCATCAGTAAATGTACGGCATGATAGCGCTGCCGTACATTAGCTTGCGTATTCATAACACAGATAAACATAGGGCGTCTTCAAGCGGCGTATAATTGTAGTGTCTCTAATAACATATTGCTTTTATAAGCAATTTTTTAAGATAATTATTTAAATAACTGTCATTTAAGTAGACTGGTTTAAGTTAGTAATTTTTAAGTTAATAAGTGAAAAATAGCTAGAATCTTAAAAGTAGCTAGAACCTATAGGCGGCACTAATGAGCAATCTTGATAATGAAAAGAAAAAGAAATGTTTAGCCTTAAGTGCAGTCGCCATGGCTCTATTACTGATTCCGCGGCGTAGTAGTAAAAAGGCCGATAGCCAATTATCAAATCATAATAAAGATGCTAAAGGGCCTGATGAAAAAGCAGCTAACAAATTATCTAATTTGAAATAAACGTCTATATTTAAGGAAAATAATGAAAATTATTAAATTTGGAGTCTATTGATGACTGCGATTGACGCCTCATTTAACGCTAATGAGAAATTGCCTACTATTTTCCCTCTCATTGATACTCATACCCATTTTGACGCTCCTGTGTTTGATGTCGACAGAGAGGAGCAAATACAAAAAGCGTATCAGCGAGGCGTGCGCCATTTGGTATTGGTCGGTTATTTACACAGACACTTTGACCGTTTATACGTAACTAAAGAATTTATTAATAAACAGTCGCACGCTATTTCAGAATTCTCTGTTTCAGAACAGGCATTTAAGCAAAAAGAGAAACCTTTCAATGCGCATATCGCCCTAGGTTTGCATCCTTTTTATATCGACCAACATACCGATGAGCATTTAGAAAATATGGCGCAGATGTTAAATGACAAACGTCCTTTAGCCATTGGTGAAATCGGCTTTGATACCTTTACGGATGAGATGAAACAACCTGATATGGTCGCAAAGCAAGCGCGTTTTTTTAAAGCGCAATTGGATATGGCGGTGAGCCACCAGTTACCTGTGATGCTACATATTCGTAAAGCGCATGCTGAAGCATTGGCGTTGTTAAAGGCGCATGACTATGATGCTCATGAGCTTGGCGGCATTGCCCATAGTTTTAGTGGCGGTGAACAAGAAGCAAAAGCCTTTGTAAAACTGGGCTTTAAACTTGGTGTGACCGGTCAGGTGACCAATCCAAATGCCAAAAAGCTGCGCCGTGCGATTCAAGCAGCGGTCGATACTTATGGTATTGAGTGTTTGGTCATCGAGACGGATTGCCCAGATATGACGCCGATAATGTGCCAAGTTTCGAGCGGTAATCAGTCAGCGCTTGGGCAAAGCCCAGATGATGAATGGGGCGATGCGCCCGCTCATAATAGAAATGTCCCAGCCAACTTACCTTATGTATTAGGCAGTTTAAGTGAATTACTTGCGGTGCCAACTGAGACGCTTGCTGAGCAATTGTGGCACAACAGTTGCAGTGCTTTACGTACCGATTGGCGTTATCCAGCTTAAAAGTAGTCCAAAATACTTATTAATAATAAACAACCTTTTAATCGAGCTTTAATTTGTTATGACCGAAGAGACACAATTGCAGCAAACTATAAATCAAACAGATACTTTAGTTAATAAAGAGGTCACTGCGCGCAGCGAGCAACAACTTGCTGCTAATAGCGTCGATGTGATTGATGAATCGTCAGCGCAGTATGAACGCCGTTTTAAAGGCACGCAAACCCTTTACGGTGCCTCTGCTGTCGATACTTTTGCCGCAGCGCATGTTTACGTTATTGGCGTTGGCGGAGTGGGTTCTTGGGCGGCAGAGGCGCTGGCGCGCACCGCCGTTGGTACGATTACGTTGATTGACTTGGATATATTGGTGGCGTCAAATGTCAATCGTCAGCTGCCAGCGTTAGACAGTACTTTTGGGCAAAGTAAAATCGCGGCAATGGCAACACGTATCCGTGAGATTAATCCGAAAGTTAAAATAAATCTGATAGATGATTTTTTAACACCTGAAAATGTCGCAGCATTATTGCCCACGCGCGAGCAAGCAAAAATGGCTATGCAAAAAAATCCGATTGTTATTTTAGACTGTATCGATGATATGAATGCTAAGCTTGCTATTGTACTGCACTGCCGCTTTAACAAACTAAAATTGGTGTGTGCAGGCGGAGCAGGTGGTAAGATAGACCCAAGCCAGATTCGTATAAGCGACTTACGGGACAGTTATCAAGATCCGCTGTTGGCAAAGCTACGCAATAAGCTGCGCCACGAAAAAGGCATCAATAGTGCGCTAAAAGAAAAATTTGGCATCAAATGTGTCTATTCGACAGAGCCGCCACGTGTTGATAAAAGCTGTCAAACAGGCGGTTTACACTGCGGTGGCTATGGTTCGGCGGTCGTCGTCACCTCAGTGGTCGCGATGCTGATGGTTAGCGAAGCATTACAATTACTGCTCAAACAGGCGGCGGTT
Organism: Psychrobacter sp. Sarcosine-02u-2; assembly: GCF_002836335.1. Lineage (NCBI taxonomy): Bacteria > Pseudomonadati > Pseudomonadota > Gammaproteobacteria > Moraxellales > Moraxellaceae > Psychrobacter > Psychrobacter sp. Sarcosine-02u-2. The sequence goes on from NZ_PJBX01000177.1 coordinate 14,221, forward strand.
AAGTCAAGCGTCTGACCTGAATTAACGGAGTCCATTTTGTCTACATCTAACTCGTCAGAAATCGGTTATCGTTATCCTGTCGCTGCGGAAGACGCTGAGCGTATTAGTAAGCTCAGAAAATATCAGGTACTCAACAATAATGAGGAACCAGCTTTTGCGCGTTTAACCGAGCTTGCGAAATTGTTTTTTAATATGCCAGTCGTAGCCATTACCTTTATGGATGAGGAAACCCAGTATTTAAAATCGCTGCTTGGGCTCGATGGCATTTGTACAACGTCGCGCAAAGTGGCTATTTGTAATTATACTGTCCTGTCGGATGAGGTTTTGGTACTGCCAGATTTGACAGAAGACAGTCGTTTTAGTCAAAACCCGTTGGTGACAGAAGCGCCATATTTGCGTTTTTATGCTGGCGCGCCGATTATTATGCACGAAGATGGTAAGACCTATCGTTTGGGTTCTTTATGTTTGATGGATAGGCAAGCGCACCACGATTTTACCGATAAGGACGCAGATATATTGGCGCAGTTCGCTGCGATGGCTGCCGATGCTTTGAAGCTTCAAGACCAGCAGCGCCATGCCAAGCATGCTAATGAGATGAAGTCAGAGTTTCTGGCCAACATGAGCCACGAAATACGTACGCCGATGAATGGCATCATTGGTATGGTTGAGATGCTCGCTGAGACTAAGCTGAGCGCTGAGCAACAAGAGTACGTCGATAATATTAAAGTCTCAAACGAGCACTTATTGGCGATTATTAACGGTATTTTAGATTTATCAAAGGTTGAGTCGGGCAAAATGACCATCGATTCAATACCGATGAATATATCGAGCCTTTGTAACGAAGTGGTGAGTTTATTTGCGGTCAAAGCTCGTCAACGCAGTTTGACGTTAGATTATCATTATACCGAGGCATTATCGCCTTATATCAAAGGTGATCCGGTACGGCTTAAGCAAATCATGGTAAATTTGGTCAATAACGCGATCAAATTCACCCGTGAAGGCGGACGGGTGTCCATTGACGTTAAACACATGGAAAACAACCCTTGTGAGGATAAATACGGTAATCATAAGTCTATATGCAGTCATGAGCTACAAGTAGAGCAAGCTTCTCATTATAATACTGATGATAGAGGTTCGGTTAATCATCAAGACATGACGCTCTGTATTGAGGTTACAGATACTGGTGTCGGTATCAAGCCAGAATCGCTAGAGGCGATATTTGATACTTATGATCAAGCCAATAAATCGACTCATCGCCTTTATGGTGGAACAGGTCTAGGTCTGTCAGTTTGTAAATCTTTGGTAGAGCTGATGGGCGGCTATATCGAAGTAGATAGTGCCGTCGGTATTGGTACGACTTTTACCGTATTACTGCCGTTACCTATTATTGATGAAGCACATTACGAGAACTGGCAAGGCTCAAACGACTTTGGTATGACAGAACCAAGTAATGAGCTTATTGGTCATATATTGCTGGTCGAAGATGATAGCGTCAATGCCATGATTGCTAAAAAAGCGCTCAATAATAGCGGTCATACGGTCACTCACGTCACGGATGGGCAACAAGCCATAGAGGTTTTTGCGTTAAATCCAGAGCAGTATGATGTTATTTTGATGGACCATCACATGCCGATTATGGATGGCGTACAAGCGACTATTAAGCTGTATGAGCTTTATGACCCGCAAATGCTGCCGCCTATCATTGCCTTGACCGCCAATGCGATGGATGGTGAGCGTAAAAAATATCTTGATGTCGGTATGCAGGATTATTGTACCAAACCCTTTAAACAAGAGCAGCTTAATGCCTTGGTGCAATACTGGCTGATGTATAAGCAATCGATGGAAGAATAATGGAAGAATAATGGAAGAATAATGGAAGAATATTTTTCTCATCTAAAAAGCATTTGACATTAAAAAAGCTTAACCACTAATAGCGGTTAAGCTTTTTTTAAACCGAATGAAAACGCTTAGTTAACGCGCGTTTGATAATCACCGGTACGGGTGTCAACACGAACCACTTCACCTTGCTGGACAAATAACGGCACACGTACCACAGCACCTGTCTCTAGAGTTGCAGGTTTGCCGCCACCACCTGACGTATCTCCGCGCACACCAGGATCGGTTTCAGTAATTTGCAGTTCAACAAAGTTAGGCGGCGTTATAGATAACGGCACACCATTGAATAGGGTGATGGTGCAAAGCGCGTTACTGTTTTCTTTTAGCCATTTTAGCGCATCACCAACCGCGGTTTTGTCGGCTTGTAATTGCTCAAAACTCTCAGGGTGCATAAAGTGCCAAAACTCACCATCGTTATAAAGATAGTTCATTTCTGTATCGATAACATCCGCCGCTTCCAAGCTATCGCCTGATTTAAACGTCTGCTCGAGCACGCGACCACTGCGTAAGTTGCGCATTTTGACACGGTTAAAGGCTTGCCCCTTACCCGGTTTGACAAACTCATTCTCAAGAATGGCATACGGGTTGCCATCGAGCATGACTTTGAGACCAGCTTTAAATTCGTTAGTAGAAAAACTTGCCACGGAAGACTCCTAAGGGTTGTAAGTATTGTCATCAATAATTGGATGTGGGGTTTGCGCCTTGCTGTGCTAAAGCTGTCTATGACGCTCGAGGTTTATGAATAATTCGTATGCTTTGATAGCAGACGTACTAAGAGCGTATAATAGCGGCTTTTGGGCACAGGTATAAGGTTGTCATGATAAACCATTTAATCACACAAAAAAACTGGCAAACGCAATTATCCGAAGCGATAACCTCTATTGATGAGTTGCTTGAGCTACTAAAGCTTGAATCATTGCGCTCAGAGGTCTATATACCTGAGCATTTTATGCTGCGTGTGCCGCGCGGTTTTGTGGCAAAAATGACGGTTGGTGACGTTGATGACCCTTTGCTTAAACAAGTATTGCCCAATAAACAAGAACAAATTGCTGTGACCGGTTATGTGGCAGACCCTTTAAGCGAGAATACGCACAATCCGGTGAAAGGTTTACTGCATAAATACCAATCAAGAGTCTTATTAACCATTACCGGTGCTTGCGCCATCCATTGTCGTTACTGTTTTCGTCAGCATTTTGACTATAGCGCCAATATGCCAACCGCCGATGCCAAAGAGCATATTATCAATTATATTAGCGCCCATTCTGAGATTAACGAGGTGATTTTAAGCGGCGGTGACCCGTTAAATGTTACCAACAGACGCTTATTTGCTTGGCTCGATACCTTAGAGGCGATTCCGCAACTGACCACCATCAGGCTGCATACCCGTTTGCCATTGGTCATTCCAGCGCGTTTAGATGAGGCGCTATTAGAAAGACTGTCGCAAAGTCGCTGCCAAATAGTGATGGTGATTCATTGTAATCATGCCAATGAGATTGATGCGCTGACCGCTGAGTATTTGCAGCGTGCGCGCGCAGCGGGCGTCACTTTATTAAACCAAGCGGTACTGTTAAAGGGTATTAATGATAGCGTGACGGTGCAAACGGCATTGAGTCAGCGCTTGTTTGCTGCTGGCGTCCTGCCTTATTATCTATACGTATTGGATAAGGTAGCTGGTGCTGCCCATTTTGATAGTGACGAGCGCGCAGCTATTCAGCTGTACTGGGCGTTACTCGCCGCTTTGCCTGGTTATTTAGTGCCAAAGTTGGTGCGCGAACTGCCTAATAAACCCTTTAAAGTACCGATTGATATTTACAATGAATCTTAAAATAGGCAATATAATACATCTAAATTTTAGTAAACAAATAACGGTTAAGTGATTATTACAGTTGTTTTTAGTGATAAGTTTAAAAATTTTCATACATAGGCACTGTTAAAGCAATTTGAGTCAAACTCATAGAGCGGTCACTGAGCAGTCAATTTGAAGTCTATGCCTAAATAGTTTGTGCATAAATAGTTTGTGCCCGAGTGGTTTGTGCTTAAGTGTCGTCGTCTATAAAAGTAAACTCTAGAGATAGCGGTCGACTTCTATTGGTAATCTACGCAATTACTAAGGATAGTAATGGTAAATTTATCGACATTTCAGCAGTATTTAACAGCGGATGCGCCCTTATCGCAACCATTGCCTAAATCGTTTAATAGCGATGAGCAGCATTTACGCAAATGGGCGGCGCTGTTGCCTCTGCAGGCAGAGATGCAGCAAATAGAGCAGTTAGAACAAGTGCTCACAGAGCTGCGTACGGCAAATATAGAGGATCGCCAGCGCCTAACGCTATTTAATATTGTATTGGATGCGGCCAATCAGCTGATTGCGCTGCTGCGCCAGCATTATATCTATGAAACGCAGGCTTTTAACGCTTATCAGCTGGACTATGTAGCACATGTGAAATCGCTGTACTATTTAATGATTATGGGTTACGACGGTGTTATAAAGCGAGAGACTGCTTTTTTAGCAGATAATCAACCATCACCATCTACCCATCTGTGGCAGCGCTATTTTACCAATGACAAATCTTCGTCAATTACCTTGGCCATTGCGACCTATCAGACGCTGTTGATGTATCAAAAGTTGCTGTTTGAAGAAGCGCTTTGCTACCAAAAGCCTACAGCGTCTTTATGGTCTAACATCAATCAGCTCTACTATATGGCTTGCCAACAGCGGACAGTTGATATTGATGTCAGTGCTTATATCACCACCCACTGTGCGGATACTATCCATCAGCTATATGCTCAGTTATGTTTGCATAGCTTGTTAAACGTGCGTGCCATGCGCCGAGCCAATATCTTGATGGTACAGCGTTTGCTCTTAGAGTGGAGTGAACACCTTATTATAACGGTAGAGCTGCAGACGGAGACAAAGGTGTTCGTCAATTTAAATAGTGACAGCGCACCGACGTATTTGACCGCCCATTGTGCGATTAATCCTTATGATGCCCATCATGATTGTGTATTTATCGAGTTAGCACCGCTGGTCGCTTATTTGAAATCGCGTAAGGACAAACTTATCAAGGATGGTCGAGAAGGCGCTGAATATTGCTTGCTTAACACGGTTGCCATGACATTAAGCTATCGCTATATCCAGCCTCGCTTGACACTACCCATCAAGCAAAGTGCCAAACAAGAGGCTCACGTCATCACAGGATTCAATGACATTCATTACCGCGTCAGTAACCAGCAAAGCTTATCAAGTTTGATTGTCGCCAAAGCGTTACCAGATTATCAGCAACCCCGCTACGATACCTTGCCAAAAAAACATGCCACCGATAAAGGGTTAGCGGTAGAGACATTTGACGGTAGATTTAATGGTGGCGCTGTCAATAACGACGATTTGTCCGTTTTTCGTACCTTGCGACTATTGCCCAAACCAAAAGAGCCAGTAGCAACGGCTGAGCATATGGCGTGCAAAAACGTTCATTCATTTTTTGGCCCTGAGGCATCAATAAAAAGCAGAGAGACAAATGATACCCTCGAAAAAGACTATGACCCTAAAGCGATAAAAGATATAGCAAGGATTGCTAATAATGACCTGCTAGATTCTATTGAACCGCCATCACTGCGTATTATGAGTCTGTTCTTATTATGTCGCCCTCATCAATAGATGAGCTAATGACAAATGAGATAGAGGGAAACAGCCATGTGAGTCGCTTTAGCGATACCGCTTTTACTATCTTGGTAGAAAATCAAAATACCGCTGCGCTTGAGAAATTGGCTAAGAAAATTGGCTCGACCATTAGTGATATGCTAATTGAAGTGGATAAACGGACGACAAGTACGACGGCAAGTATTGCGATCGTAAAAATAGAAAAAAATACGCCTGAGCCAAAAGTGTTGCTCGAACGGGCTCTGGATGCTATCAATCAAATTATGATTGAAACCTCCAATCATGGTGATAAATACCATTTATATGACGCTAGCGAACATGCCAATAGTGATGATCATGCCCTTGCTGAGTCTTTAGTCGATGCTATTGCTAATAATCGCTTTGAGTTGTCTTTCCAGCCCATATATGATATCAATCATGATCGCAGTGATTTCTTTGAGGTGTATCTACGCCTGCCATTAGCCGATGCAAACAATACCGTACTGACCCCTGACCAGTTTATGGCGGTGGCTAAAGCGCACAAGCTCCTTGAAAAAATTGATCGCTGGATACTGATTAATGCCTGTAAAAAAATCAATGATGTGCGTAAATCCCATCCAGATGCAAGGTTACTGGTACAACTGACCAATGCGTCGTTGATAGATAAAAAACTACCGAGCGTTGCTAGTCAACTCATCAATGCAGTTGGCGGCAGAGCGGGCGCGCTAACCTTGCAGTTTAATGAAAAAGACATTGCTGACCATTTAACCGTGGCGAAATCTCAATTTACGGCGCTTAACTAAGTAAACTGTCAGCTGGGTATTAATAATTTTGGCTCGTCTGCTAAATCGGTTGAGCTGGCCAATTTTGTGCAGCCTGATATGGTGCGCTTAGCCCGAAATTATGTCGATAGCCTTGATAACCCAGAGAATTTAGAAACGGTTAAGTCGCTCATCATGCGTACCAATGAAATTAGCGTTGATGTCTTGATGCCATATATTGAAGATGCGGCGACCATGTCAGTCGCGTGGAGCGTAGGCGCACGCTACTTACAGGGTTATTATTTAGAAGCACCTAGTAATACCATAAAAGTGGCAAGCGAGAGCTAAATTTGGGTAAATAAACTTCATGTTACATTAGCCCTGTTTAACGGTTAGCAACGATATATACTTCTACGCAGCGTTATGTTTGTTTATCCTTTTTACCTTGTATTATGGTGAAGGTAGGCGCATACATAGCCTCTGCTCCTCAATTTAAGATTATTCCACCATGTCTATTATCAAAAAATACTCATTAGGCGCTGTATGTGCCGCTATGCTATTGTTCACCGCTTGTGAAAAAACACCGCCTGATTATCGAGATCCGGTCACGCTGCCGCTTTATACTGAGGGTGATGCCGATAACGGTGCGCTGATATACCAAGACGCATGCGGTCAGTGTCATCAGCTTAACCCTGGGCTCAATAAAAAAGGGCCGCAGCTGATGAATATTTATGGCGCAAAAGCCGCCGAGCTAGAGGATTATACCTATAGCGAAGGGCTTGCGGCATCAGGTTGGGTATGGGATGCTAAGACGCTTGATACTTATATCGCTGATGCTGAAAAAGCCATGCCCGATTCAAAAATGCTGTCAGATCCGATGCCAGATAGTAAGGAGCGTGCCGATGTGATTGCCTATTTATCAACGCTGCGGGCACCGGTACCAACAGTTGATGAAACAAAATAGCAGCAACGCTCGATTGAGAAATACCTAACAGAGAGGTGTTCTTTTTTAAACCTATTTCATTAAAAAATGAGCCAAGAATCGATAATGAACCAAGCCACCAATGACTATCGCCATAATCAGCAAAAAATTGCTCAGCTAATGGCGCAATTAAATCAAATAGTGCTAGATAAACCCGAGGTGGTTAAACTGGCGCTCAGTGGTATTTTGGCAGGCGGGCACTTGTTGTTGCAAGATCTGCCAGGTATGGGTAAAACGACGTTGGCGCAAGGCTTGGCGCAATTGCTCGGGTTAAGCTTTAGCCGCGTGCAATTTACCAATGATATGCTGCCAGCAGATATCTTGGGTATGAGTATTTTTGATCAAAGTCAGCAGCAATTCGAGTTTCGTCCCGGCCCTATCTTTACGCAGCTGTTACTCGCCGACGAGATCAATCGCTCTAGCCCTAAGACACAAAGCGCGTTATTAGAAGCGATGGAGGAGCGGCAAGTGACACAAGATGGGCAAACCTATCTATTGCCGCAGCCATTTTTTGTCATAGCCACCCAAAACCCATTGCAGCAAGCGGGCGTCTATCCGCTGCCTGAATCGCAGCTAGATCGTTTTTTATTGTGTTTGTCGCTTGGTTATCCATCGCCTGCCGCTGAGCGCGAGCTGTTAAAGGGACAAAATCGTCGTGAGCTATTAAAAAAGCTGCCCGCAGTGCTTGATACGCAGGCTGTATTATTAGCGCAGCAAGGGGTCAAGCAAATATATGTCGCCGATGTGGTGTTGGATTATCTGCAAAGACTGGTCGCAAAAACGCGTGCAAGCTTTGATTATCATGGTTTATCACCGCGTGGTGTGCTATCACTACAGCGTGCGGCGCAAGCATATGCTTATGTATCGGGACATATGGAGGTGACGCCTGAAGATATTCAAGCGGTGTTTGCGGCGGTCACTGACCATCGACTTGGCCAGCGTTTCGTGCCTGCGCATGTGACGGGAGGACAAGCGACACAAACCATCGCCCAACGCATTTTGGCAGATGTGGCTGACGTTGTTTAATTGTTTGCATCTTTTATGGTAAGGATAGGGTAGTCATGAGCATATTGCCAAAAGCCTTAACCGTACCAGCTCGCTCAGTGTTAAGCCGTTGGTTTGCCTCGCGTGCGCCCAAAAGTGATAGTGCGACGCTGAATTTGCGTAACGTCTATATCTTTTTTAGCCGTGAAGGGTTGCTGTTTGCCGTTTTATTAATCATCACCTTTATCGCTGGTATCAACTATGGTAATAACTTGGTATTGGGGCTGTGCTTTTATCTCATCAGCGTCTGGCTCATTAGCTTTCATGTAACCTTCGCCCATATCTCGGGTCTGCAAGTCCGTCTGCTTGATATCACCATGGCAGAAGCCGGCGCGCCTGTTTGGGTCACGTTGCAGCTGCGTAATGACAGCCGCCGACCAAGACGGCAGTTATTATTTACCTTTGAGCAAATTGTCTCTGCGCAAACTGAGCAAAAGCCTCATAAAAAGGTCGATAGAAAAGCCAATAAAAACAACGATAACCAACATGAGATTCACGCTGATAGTCAGCCCTCAGTATTGGTCACGCGCCTACAAGACGAGCAAATCATTCGTTTGCCGGTGCAAACACATCGTCGTGGGCAGCTAGAATTACCAAGATTAAAAATAAAAACTGTGTATCCGTTAGGGATTATGCGCGCATGGTCGTATGTTTATTTCGCCCGTAGCGCGTGGGTTTATCCAAAACCTGAAGTATTTGACTGGCAGGCACAATATGCCATTGCCAGTCCGGAGGATTTGCCCATAGGCGGGCAATATCGCCAAGGTCAAGACGACTTTGACCGGCTTGATAATTATATCGAAGGCGAGTCGTTAGCCCGCGTTTCTTGGGGTCACGTGGCGCGCGGCGAAGGGATGTTTACCAAGCATTTCGCTGATCCTGTTGGCCATGAGCAAACCTTAGACTATGCTGATATGCCAGCGGCGCAGCATGAACAAAAACTGGCGCAAATGGCGTATGGGGTGCTGACATTGGGTGAACTTGGCGTCCCATTTAATATACGCTTACCGAATGACATGCGTTTTGATCAATCCTCTCATGCACCGATGGGTGAAGGTGAGGCATTTGCACGAGCATGCTTGTTAAGGTTGGCAAAAGCACCATGACCAACTTTCAAAATTACTCTGCAAATGAGACAGAGATAAATCCTGCGAACTTTGCACAATTGGCTTTGGGTCAACATATCACTTCTCACACTGAGCAGGCTAGCGATGCTAAATGGACTCGCAAGCTATTTGCCTTGCCAGCGTATTATTGGGTATTAATTGCGCAAGTTATTGTTATTTTACCGCATGCCGCGCACTTGCCGTTATGGCTTATAGGTTTTGCGCTGGTCAGTATCATTGCCCAACTACCGCGTATTAAAGCTAAGTTTAAAAAACTGACGCATCTAAAGCGCGTTTATCAAAGCATGCAAATGCTTGGCTTCTTACTTGGGCTTGTGGGCTTATGGGTGACTTATAACACGGCGTTTGGTCTGGATATGGGTGTGGCATTTTTAGTACTGTGCCTTATCAGTAAGCTGTGGGAATTGTACAAGCGCCGTGATGCCTATGTGGTGCTCAATTTATCTTTGTTTGTCCTTGCTTCACTGTTTTTGTTGGATCAAGGCATTGTGACAACACTAGAGGTAATCATCGGTGCGGTCATTGTATTGTTGGCGTTTATAGCGCTTAACGATGATGGCAATACTCGCGGTGATGGTCGCCTGCGTACTTTGGGTGTGCTGGGTATTGGCGCATTGCCGCTGTTGGTCGTGCTGTTTTTATTCTTTCCGCGCTTGCCGCCGCTATGGTCAGTACAGCTCTCAGGTCAGCAAGCGTCTACAGGTGTCTCTGACAGTATGTCGCCCGGCGACTTTGCAAATTTGGGCCAGTCGACTGAGCTGGCTTTTCGGGTAGAGTTTGCAGTTAAGCGCCCGCCACAGCAGCAGCTTTATTGGCGTGGTTTGGTTTTTAGTAATTTTGACGGGGTCACATGGCGTCCCAGTCCGCAGCAACGAGAATGGCAACCCGCGCCGCAAATGCCAAATTGGATAGCGAATGCCTTAGCGACCGTTCCTGATGAGGTGAAAATTACCCCGAATCGTTATCAAATTATCTTAGAGCCAACGCAGCAAAACTGGCTATTTGGCCTTGATTATCCTTTTGCTCAGCAGCAAGATATCAGTATTACCTCAAATTTTACCTTACGAAAAGATCAGCCAGTTACCCAGCAGCTGCGCTACGATGTCTTGCAGTTTGCGCCGATGCGTATCGACCCTGTGCTGTCTGAGGCGTCGCGCCGTCTCAATCTTGCACTACCAAGTAGCGGTAATCCGCAAGCACGCCTACTGGCGCAGCAGTTATTTGCCCAGTCTGGCTCGGATCCCGTGCGCTATATACAGGCAATCGAGCGCTGGATAAATCAAACGAACTTTCGCTATACGCTATCACCGCCACGTTTAAATACCAACCGTATTGACGAGTTTTTATTTGACACCAGAGCGGGGTTTTGTGAGCATTATTCTTCTAGCTTTACTTTTATGCTGCGCGCCGCTGGTATTCCTGCTCGCGTTGTCGCCGGCTATCAAGGCGGAGAGCCTAGTCGTAACGGTAACGTTTGGGAAGTGCGGCAGATGGACGCGCATGCTTGGACGGAAGTCTGGCTTGACGGTCAAGGCTGGGTACGTGTCGATCCGACAGCTTTTGTCGCCCCTGAGCGCGTCGAGCAAGGCATGGATGCGTTGACACAGGCGCGAGGAGCAGCAATGTTTGGCGAGGGCGCTGGGGCACAAATCAGCTATCAGCAGTATCAAATGCTGCAAACCTTACGCCGTCTGTCAGACCAAGCGAGCTACTATTGGCAAAAGGACGTCGTTGGTTACGATCAAGATAAGCAAGCGGATTCGCTACTGAAATGGTTTAATATTCGCTCAATCATGCAGCAAATCACTTGGTTGGCAGTAAGTGCCATTAGCGTTATGGCAATGCTTGTGTTTGTTATCTGGCAGCGTCGCCGCAAACGTTGGCACCCAGCAGACCTGCCGCTTGCCCAACTCTCAAAACGCATCGCTAAAGCGGATAAATCGTTAGCGCGTTCAGAGAGTGAAGGGCAGTTGGCTTGGCTTGCGCGTTTGGCAAGCGCAATCGATGATGACAGTGGTCAAAATAGTAGTAAGCATAATAATGCCAGTAAGCTAACTGCTAGTGGTGATTCAAAAGTTGTCCAAGTAAAAATTGAGCAGATTCAACAACACTATCGCAAGCTACGCTATGGCCGTTTAAGTACCCTTACAACCAGCGATAGCGAATATCAAACGGTGCTTAAACAGCTCAAGAAAGAGACAAGTGAATTGTTTTAATGGCTGTTTTTGAAGGTGCTGTTTAGAGCGTGATAAATTTTTAGTAAAAATAGAGGAGTGCAGGCATATGGCAATTTACGTGGATTTTATGCAAATAGAATTTAAAGGCTATAAATGGTGCCATATGCTGGCTGATACCTTGCTGATACCTTGCAAGAGTTGCACGATTTTGCCGCACTGATTGAAGTAGATAAGCGCTTATTTCATCAATACGCCAGCTATCCGCATTATGACGTCACGGTGCAAATGCGTAAAACCGCGCTTGAATATGGCGCTATAGCGGCCGATCGTAAGAAAATTATTGAATGTGCAAAAAAGCTAAAAGTAGAGTTAAACGCTCCAATAACACGTGCTAAGTCGTCAAAATAAGACTTTACTTAACTTACAACAATAAGTAGCCTTAATCCTAAATCGCCACTTTCAAGCTTTATTAAGATAAGCGCTCTGCTAAATAGTCCACCAGCAATCTGATTTTTGGCGATAAATGACGATTGTGCGGATAAATCGCCCAAATCCCTTCCTCAGGCTCTCTATAGTCATCTAACACGCTAACCAGTGCACCGGACGCTAAGTGTTTTTGTACATAATAATCAGGTAGCTGCACGATACCCAAGCTTTTTAGTGCCGCATCGACTAGGCTGTGACCGCTGTTATATTGCACGCTGCCAGAGACGCGTAAGTTTATTTCCTTATCAGCGTTTTTATCATTTTCTATAAAGTGCCAATAATCCCGCGTACCAAGTAAGCAATTATGTTGTCTTAAGTCGACTAGAGAATATGGTACGCCGTACTTTTCTAGATAAGCGGGCGCGGCACAGACAAAATTGGTACGATGACTAAGTTTTTTTGCCATCATCGTTGAGTCGCTTAATTTGCCAATACGAATCGCCAAATCATAACCACCCTCAATTAAGTCAATTTTTTGATTGCTTAAAAAAGCCGTCACTTCGATATCGCGGTATTGCACCATAAAATCATTGATAAGGGGCAATAACTGCTGTTCGCCATAGGTGACAGGGGCGGTCAGTTTAATTCTGCCTTGGGGTTTGGTTTGTAAATTGCTTACGGCTTGTTCGGCCGCATCTAAGCCGTCAAGCACACCGCGGCAATGCTGATAAAATACCCGACCTTCTTCAGTCAGCGATACCTTGCGCGTCGTACGATAGAGCAATTTAATGTTAAGGCGTTTTTCTAAGGCGCTTATCTGCCGACTGACCTGCGCGGTTGAAATACCCAATTCTTTTGCTGCTCGTGTAAAGCTTTCGTATTCCGCCACATAGACGAACTCGCTAATGCCATCCCAGCGCATGATTATTACCATTGTGTAAAAGATATTTGCAAATATAGCATATTGTTATCACAGCAGAAACAACTATAATGGACAGCATAAAATGAATCCTTTACAAACAGCTCAAATATAAACTGCTATAACTAGCGCTTGCCTCTATCAAGTAAGCGCTATAAGCTAAATTGGTCTGCGGATAATAAACGATAAAATTAATTAAAAAGAGAGAATACTATGTCAGATAACTTTATCAAATCCAAAGCCGCCATTGCGTGGGGGCCAAATGAGCCATTGTCTATCGAAGAAGTGGATGTGATGCTGCCCAAAAAAGGCGAAGTACTGGTGAAAATTGTCGCCAGTGGTGTTTGTCATACCGATGCGTTCACCTTATCTGGTGAAGACCCAGAAGGTGTGTTTCCTGCAATTTTAGGCCACGAAGGCGGCGGTATCGTTGAGCAAATCGGCGAAGGCGTCACCAGCGTGCAAGTCGGCGACCATGTCATTCCTTTATATACTGCAGAGTGCGGCGTCTGTAAAATGTGCCGCTCAGGTAAAACCAACCTGTGCTCGGCGGTACGTGAGACCCAAGGTAAAGGCTTAATGCCAGACGGTACGACGCGCTTTTATAAAGATGGCGAGCCAATTTACCATTATATGGGTTGCTCAACCTTTTCTGAATATACAGTGTTGCCAGAGATTTCATTGGCAAAAGTGAACAAAGAAGCGCCGCTAGAAGAAGTTTGCTTACTTGGTTGCGGCGTGACCACTGGTATGGGCGCTGTCATGAATACTGCAAAAGTCGAAGAAGGTGCAACGGTTGCCATCTTTGGTTTAGGCGGTATCGGACTATCAGCGGTTATCGGTGCACAAATGGCCAAGGCCAGCCGTATTATTGCCATTGATATTAACGAAAGCAAGTTTGAATTGGCCAAAAAATTGGGCGCGACTGATTGCATCAATCCAAAAGACTACGATAAGCCAATCCAAGATGTCATCGTTGAGCTGACCGATGGCGGCGTTGATTATTCGTTTGAATGTATCGGTAATGTTGATGTCATGCGCTCAGCGTTAGAGTGCTGCCATAAAGGTTGGGGCGAGTCAGTCATCATCGGTGTCGCGGGCGCAGGGCAAGAAATATCAACCCGTCCATTCCAGTTAGTCACAGGTCGCGTCTGGCGCGGTTCAGCCTTTGGTGGTGTCAAAGGTCGCTCAGAGTTGCCAGGCTACGTCGAGCGCTACCTAGCAGGAGAAATTCCGTTACAAGACTTTATTACTCATACCATGCCGTTAGAAGATATCAACGAAGCTTTTGACTTGATGCATAAAGGTGAGAGTATTCGCTCTGTGGTGCATTTCTAGAATGATGCTTAGATAGCTAAGCTTTTTTAACGCTATTAAATAAAAATGCCGCTCCTATAATGGGGCGGCGTTTTTTTGTATGCCTTTTAATCTTTTTTAAAGCTGTGCATATCTTCTAAAACGCCTGTAAATCTATCGTATAACCAAGGTTCAATATCGTCGACCACTTGATTGTAGAGAAGTGGTCCCAAGGTTTCGATTATAAAATCCAATAAAAACTTAGCAGGCAGGTTGCCAATATCAACATCAAATTCCTCGCTCATATACTCTCTAAGCTTATCCAAGACAATTTCTTCTGCTTCGTCTGACAGCGTCAGTAATTTTTCTTTACTCATTAATCATAGTCCTATTAGCAAAGCTTTATTTACTCTTGCATAGCAGCCAATTGTTGTAAAATATTGACGTAATTGTCCACGCCTTGCGCGCCGCTGACCAAGTGCCGCTCATTAAAAATCATTGCTGGTACGCTTTGGATACCTTGCTGCTGCCAGTGGCGCTCTTCTGCGCGTACCTCTTTGGCAAAACGCTGATCCTCCAGCACAGCCAGCGCCTCTTCACGATTAAGTCCAACTTCCGCTGCAATATCAGCCAGCACCGTATTATCAGAGATGTTGCGACCATCGGTAAAGTGCGCGCCAAATAACGCCTGCTTTAAGTCATGCATCGGCTTTTGTCCTTGTTGACCTGCCCAATACAACAGCTGATGCAGATTAAAAGTATTGTGTATCCGCGTGTCATCGTTGAAATTAAATTCAAAGCCAACTTCATTGCCCGCTTGCGTCATTCTAAGGCGGCTCGCGTCTGATTCTTCCTTGCTCGAACCGTATTTTTTCATAATGTGCTCGCGCAAATTTTGTCCTGCGCTTGGCATATTAGGATTTAGCTCAAATGGATGCCAGTGTATTTCGTGCTCGGTATTGGTTTGCTTGAGCGCCTCAGCCAATTGACGATAACCGATGATACACCACGGGCAAACCACGTCTGAGACGATATCGATGCGCAGAGGTTTTCCGGATAGCGGTTGATTTGAGTTTTCCATATTTTTATACCTATTTTATTGATTATGTTCGATTTATTTATAGAAGGTTTTATAAAGTTGAATCCATATTAAGAGAATGAAATCGTGATTACAATGGTTGCTAAGTTACAGGTTCTACTAACGAGGTTAAGCAGCCAACCGCAGTTGTAAAGGAGAGTTATCGTAGGTTTAAAAGTTGACAAAAAAGTTTTGTCCTCACTATTTGCTTAAAAAAACTACACTGCAATGACTACAAAGTAAAAACAAAGCGCTGTTTTTGATACGCCATAATGAAACGATTGACGCTGTTTAAGAGCGTGCACACTTATCCTTTTATGAATAACTGCCAGCGAGAAGCCAGCATGTCTACCTTGACGTTAACGATTAATCAGCAAGATTATCAGCTCGATAATCTTGATCCGCGCACGACATTGCTTGATGTCTGCCGCCAGCATCTACAAATTACTGGACCCAAAAAGGGCTGCGACCACGGTCAATGCGGCGCTTGTACCATGCTCATTAATGGGCGACGGGTTAATTCTTGCCTGACCCTTGCGATCATGCACGACGGTGATGAGATTACGACGATTGAAGGCATTGGAATGCCTGAATCGCTCTCAGACTTACAGCAAGCGTTTAAAGACCACGATGCGTTTCAGTGCGGTTACTGTACGCCGGGGCAAATTTGTTCAGCCACTGCTTTGATTGAAGAGATTAAGCAAAACTGGCCAAGCTATGTGACTACCGATTTGCAAAATCCTGATGGCTTGCTGGTACAAGAAATCGCCGAACGCATGAGCGGTAATATTTGTCGCTGTTCGGCTTATCCGAACATTATTAATGCCATCTCGCAAGTCTTGGAAAATAACGTAACAGGTAAAGCTGTCTCTACTACTATAACTACAAAAAATACTATACCTACAAAAGGCTCAGATGCTGCAAGCGTTACCGGTATTTGGTCGCCGCCGCCTAGTGAAACTCAGCTTAGTAAGCCGTCGCAAAATGAGGCGTCACAAAATAAAAACCATAACGCCCAATTAGGAGCTCACTTATGAAACGCTTTGACTATGTCCGTGCCGAAGCTCCTGAGCAAGCAGCGACTGCTGCCAGCCCAAAAGATGCGTCATTTATCGGCGGTGGTACCAATCTCTTAGATTTAATGAAGTTTGAGATTGAAACACCAACCAAATTGGTCGATATCACCCGTCTTGAGCTTGAGCAAATCGAAACGACTGCTGATGGCGGATTACGTATCGGTACGCTGGTCACCAACAGTGATTTGGCGGCGCATCCGGAGGTCATTGCCAATTATCCGGTATTATCGCGCGCTATTTTAGCTGGCGCGACGGGTCAACTGCGTAATAAAGCCACCACTGGCGGTAATTTTTTACAGCGCACGCGTTGTTATTATTTTTATCAGACCGACAGTCCGTGCAATAAACGTGAACCCGGTAGTGGCTGTCCAGCGATTAATGGCGAGAACCGTACCCTAGCTGTTTTAGGTACAAGTGATGCCTGTATTGCTCAGCACCCATCGGATATGGCGGTGGCAATGCGGTTGCTTGACGCTGTCATTGAAACGGTGAAAGCAGATGGTTCGACCCGTTCTATTCCAGTCAAAGACTTTTATTGTCTGCCAAAAGACACGCCGCATATCGAAAATGTCTTGGAGAGTGGCGAGCTTATCACTCATGTTGTTTTACCATCGCCTATCAAAGGCATGCATACTTACGACAAAGTACGTGACCGCGCTTCTTACGCCTTTGCCTTAGTGTCTTGTGCGTCTGTCATAGAGAGCGATGATACGGGTAATTTGGCGACTGTACGTTTGGCGTTTGGTGGTATTGGGGTGATGCCGTGGCGTAATGAAGACGTTGAAGCATTATTAACGGGCACGGCGGGTGATGACGCTACGATCGCACAAGCCGCAGACTTATTATTAAAAGAGGCCAAAGGTCACGGTCAAAACGATTTTAAAATACCATTGACGCGTCGCCTACTTAAACAAGTTATTCAGCGCGCCTTAGCGGGCGAGGGAGCATAATCATGTCATTATTGGACTCAGTATTGCCATCAGAACCTACCAAAAAAATGATGATGAATGAGCCTGTCGATTCGCTTTTTGACAAAACAGCAAGCAATTTGGTCGGCAAACCGATTAACCGTGTTGATGGTTCGTTAAAGGTCAGCGGACAAGCACCTTACTCAGCAGAGTTTTATCGAGAAAATCAAGTTTACGGCGTTTTAGTTGGCGCGAAAATAGCCAAAGGACAAGTGGAAAATATCGATAGCAGTGCTTTAGAAGATATTCCTGGCATCATCAAAGTGGTGACCGATCCTAAGCATTTTTTGCGAAACTCACAGCAAGGCGGTGAGACCGAAGCACCAACCCAAGGCGCTAGCGAGATTTATTATCACGGGCAGCCGATAGCGGTAGTGGTTGCTGAGACTTTTGAAGCGGCGACCGAAGGCGCTAATGCCCTTAAAGTCACTTATAAAAATGAGACCGAACAAGCGGCATTAAACTTTACCCAAGAGCTGCCAAGTGCTCATGATGTCAATGAGCAAAAGGGCCCAGATAAAAATTCTGTTACAGGCGACCCTGAAAAAGGCTTGGCGCAAGCGGAAATTACTCTCGATCGCTTTTACCATACGCCAAGTCAAAGCAACTCGCCGATGGAGCCGCATGCGACGCTGGCTTATTGGGAAGACGATAAGCTCATCATGTATACCTCAAACCAAATGATTGCACCTTGCAAACAGCAAGTGATGGATGCTTTAGATCTAAAAAAAGATCAGGTCCAACTAATTTCTTATTTTGTTGGTGGCGGTTTCGGTAGTAAATTGGGTATCGCGCCTGAGTCGATTGCAGCAGCGATTGCGGCAAAAGAGCTTGGTCGTCCGGTGCTGATCAGTATGACGCGTCCGCAAGTGATGGAAGCGACCGTTAGACGCTCAAACACTCGCCAGCGTATCGCCATTGGCTGTGATAAAGACGGCATCATCAATACCTTTATTCACGATACCGTTGGCAGTAATTTACCGGGTGAGGCATTTTTTGAGCCGACAGCATTATCGACTAAATATTTATACCGCGGTGAAAATCGCCGCGTGAATTATAAACAAGTAGATATGAATTACGTGCTTTCTGGCTCTATGCGCGCACCCGGTGAAGCGGTCGGTATGATTGCGGTTGAATGTGCGATGGATGAATTGGCCACGCAATTGAATATCGATCCGCTTGAGCTGCGACGTCGTAACGAGCCTGAGCAAGACCCAAGCCAAGACATTCCGTTTTCGACGCGGCAGCTACTTGCTTGTATGGAGCAAGGGGCGGCGCAATTCGGTTGGGAGCAGCGCAATCCTAAACCTGTCAGTCAGTTAGAGGGAGATTGGTGGATTGGTACGGGGATGGCGGCATCCGCTCGTGGTAACCAATTAAAACCGTCAGAGGCGCGGGCGACACTGCAAGTTGACGATTCAAAAGCCCTTGGCATTAAAGCCATTATCGAAACCGATATGACCGATATCGGTACGGGCTCTTATACGGTATTTTCTCAGGTTGCCGCTGATTTACTAGGCTTACCAATAGACCATATCGAGATGAAGCTGGGTGATAGTGAGTTGCCACCGGCTTCAGGTTCGGGTGGTAGTGTGGGCGCCGCAAGTGCAGGGAGCGGTATCTATCTTGCCTGTGAGCAACTACGCGATATGTTGGCAGAAAAAGTCGGGCTTTATCCAGACACCATTCAGCTTGATAAAGGTCAGATTAAACGAGCAGGTGAACATGACCCTAGCGTAACAGAAGCAGCGGTTGAAACGCTTAAAGACAAAGCGCTAGATTTAAAAGATACAGTCACTGAAAAAACGGGTTTAGCTTTACCCGAGTCTGCTGCAGAAAAATACGATTTTAGCAATTTTCAGTCTTATGCATTGGCAGATATTATCGCTGCATGCGATGAGAAAAAAATGAGCGCTAAAGGTCAAATCAAACCAGGAAAAAATGCCAAAAGCCATCGCCAAGCGTCGTTTGGTGTCAATTTCGCGGAAGTCGCCGTCCATAGAGTGACTGGCGAGATTCGTCTTAAACGCATGACGGGCGCCTTTGCTGCCGGACGTATTCTTAACCATAAAACCGCCACTTCACAATGCTACGGGGGTATGGTTTTCGGTATTGGTTCGGCGCTTATGGAGGAAATCATCCATGATAAGCGTGATGGTCGCCTATGCAATCATGATCTTGCTGAATACCATGTGCCGGTCAATGCCGATGTGCCGCAACTGGAGGTAATATTGGTCGAAGAAGATGACCCTTATACCAATCCCATGCATATCAAAGGGATTGGCGAAACCGCGATTTCTGGAGCAGCGGCGGCTATTGCTAATGCTATTTATAATGCGGTCGGTGTGCGCGTTTACGATTTCCCAATCACTCTTGATAAGCTGCTTTATGAGTTGCCAGAATAACTATTGTTGATAGTCGATATTAACGAATGGCTAACTGATGCTTGATATAAAAACCCGCTAGCGGCCATCACTAGCGGGTTTTTATAAGGCGAAATGCAATTTTAATCATTAAAACTGAAACTAAAATAAAAATAAATAGAGATAAGAGGCACTATGAATCAGGTCGCTGATATTCTAAAGCTCGCAGGCGAGGCGCAGCAGCAAAACATCGGTGCGGTGTTAGCAACGGTAGTACGTACCGAAGGCTCGGCCTATCGTCGGCCTGGGGCAATGATGCTTATCTGCGCTGATGGACGCTCGGTTGGGATGATTAGCGGTGGTTGCCTAGAACCACATATCATCAAACGTGCTTTTTGGTTGACGCGTCATGGCGCAAACGTGCAGGTTTATCAAACGGGTAGTGATGAGAGTGACGAGGCAGATGATGATAGTGAAAGTAATGGCAATGGAAATGGCGATTTAGAAAATGAGCTAAATTTCGGTTTGGGCTGTAATGGCAAGGTTCATGTACTGTTTGAGCGTTTGACAGCCGCAAGGCCGTTTTTAGAAGTTATTCGTCATGTTCGTCGTAGCCAAAATCCTACAACGATAGCGACGTTAATTCGCGCAAATGATCAATACCATTTACCCATTGGGCTTCGGCTAGATTTGAAAGACTATATTGCTAACGAAAAAATAACTTTTGTCAGTGGCGCTAGTATGGGCAATAAAGGGTTCATTGAGCAATCGAATATTTTTACTCATGAGATTAGAGATACCATTAAAAAACTGTCAACGCATGAAGTTTCTAACAAAAATACCGAATACGTTGTCCTAAAAAACGGTGATATCACCACAGAATGGCTTATCCAGCGTCTACAACCACAACACCGTTTGCTTATTTGCGGGGCAGGGAATGATGTGATGCCGCTTGTGACCATGGCAAAATTACAAGATTGGCATGTCAGCGTTATTGATAGTCGCGTTCACTATGCCACGCGTCTGCGTTTTCCCGAAGCGGATATCGTGATGCCAGTCGCATTGGACGATAATGAGAAACTGCTGAAGCTCAGTCGTCATGCGGCGGTCGCGTTGATGTCGCACAGTTTGACCCAAGACCGTGCCCGTCTTTCACTATTGTTAGAGCATCCTACTCATTATAAATATCTTGGGCAATTAGGCCCAAGTTATCGAACCGAGCGCTTGGTAAATGAGATTCGTGCTGTCAAAGACAATCCGGCAAGTTTAAGTGAGGGCGTGAAAAAACTCCACTATCCGATTGGTTATAAATTAGGCGGTGATGGCCCTGAAGCTTTAGCACTTGGCATCATGGCACAAATAAGCGCCGTTATGCATAAGCAAACTGCGACTGCCAAATTTTCAGCGAGCAATAATACGACATCTGAAATATTGAGCGATGTATGAAGAAAAGTGACTCGACGTCAAATAGCGCCGCAATATCAAATCAAAACCTTGAGCAGCAAACCAACCATGGCATTATTATTTTAGCCAGTGGCCTCAGTCGTCGTCTGGGTCAAGCTAAGCAGCTGCTTTGTAAAAATGGTGTTCCGTTAATTAGCCATATGATAAGACTGGCAGCAAGCACAAATCCGCAAGTTATTATTGTTGTTATTCCTAAAAACAAGGCATCGATAGCTAGTGAGATAGCAAAACTAAGCGACACCCATCTACATATCGAAACTGTCATTAACCAAACGCCCGAAACTGGTATGGGACATAGTCTTTATACTGCTATTGAAGCCTTGACTCAGTTTGTTAATGATAAAGATTTTAATCATGAAGCGCTTGAGCGAGTGTTGATTATGGGGGTTGACCAAGTTTTATTGGATATGGAACATGTTAATGGATTGCTAGCCGGTAAGCATCTAGTGGCTGCTAGCGCTTATGAGTATTGGCAGATTTTCGATACGTTATCAAAAGATGACCATATCGAGCGTAAAGCCGAGGTCAAAAATGAAACGAAAAATCCCATCGTTGGTCTACCGTTAGTTATCGATTATCAGCTACTTAAACAATGGCAGTTTCATATACGTGGAGACAAAGGCCTACGTCATTTAATCAGAGCGCTCTCGCCCAGTGAAATCAGTACAGTCTTCAATAAACAGCTGAGCTATGATATCGATACGCCCGAGCAACTTGCCTATGCCCGACAGCAGGGCTGGGTTGATAAATAATTTGACGCCAAGAATCGTTTGGATGATAGGTATATTACGCCTAAACCGTTAGCAGGGTTATAAGCATAGTACAACGCCTAGGCACCGATGGTAACAGGATTACCTGAATACATTACTACCGTCATACAAGGCTGCCAATAACCTGCGATATCATTTGCGCATTATAAATATAAAGTAAGGGGATCTTATGAGTCGTACACTGTGGCTAGTCGTTGGTATCATCAGTATTCTTGGCGGTATCTTTGCTTTTTTTAATCCGCTTAGCGCCAGTTTCGCTGCCGAACAACTGGCTGGATTCGTCTTTCTTTTGGTTGGTATTTTACAGTTTATTGCCCTGTTCCGTGCTTATACCACGACGGGTAAAGTGTTGGCGGCCATCGGCGGTGTACTTGGCATATTTATTGGTATTGAGCTACTACAAAACCCGCTACAAGGTATTTTGACCCTAACCATGGTGATTGCGATTTTATTTATGGCAACGGGTATTGTCAGAGTAATAGTTGCTTTTGGTTTACGCCGAACCGTGGCTTTTGTGCCAATATTAATCTCAGGGCTTATCTCGATTGCGTTGGCTATCATGATATTCACCAGCTATCCGCAGTCAGCGACTTATATTCTTGGCGTCCTATTGGCCATTGAGCTGATATCTAATGGTATCTCATTAATCATGTATTCACGTGTGCAACCACCTTTGGTTCGACGCTTGTAAATACATAAACTTATAAATGACACTAGCAATAAATCGCGATATAAAATGCATAAAAAAGACGCCGTAAAATGGCGTCTTTTTTTATTCTATAAGTTTTGATTGTTTTAAATATTAACGCGAAAACGTCAAAATATGCCCTTTAAAAGGTAGCTCAAGATAAGTGGTGTCCTCAGGTTTCACGTGCTGACTGCTAAAGCCAAATTCAACCATCTTATGGGTCAGCTTGTTTTTGCGCCCGCGTCCAGGGTCAACGACGATAACCTCACAAGTTGGCAGCGCATGACGTTCGATAAACTCCGCTAAGATATCAATATGCTGGTCTTCATATAGCAAGTCACTACCAATGATGATATCAAACTTGCCAAGATGGCTATTGTCTTCAGCCCAGTCTAAGCGTTCAAAGTTAATTTCTTTATTATTGTTCAACGTGGTATTTCTATCCAAAAAATACTCAACCGTCGGGTGATAATCGGTCGCAGTAATATCGGCATGGCGATGGTTCAGTAGTAGACTTGATAACGCCATACCGCAGCCAACTTCCAAGATACGCTTGCCTGCAATATCATAATCAAGCATATGATTGGCCAGCACCAAGCTTGACGGCCAAATTACGCCGAACATCGGCCACGACGCCGAGCAAATACCAAGGTCCAGCGCCTCGTTATCGGGGTCACTAAATTGTTGATTGTCGCGTAGGGTGCAGATATGAATGTCAGTATTGCCAATTTCAATCGTTTGATAACGTAAGCGCACAGTGGTTAGCGAAGCCATAAACTGTCCTAAAAATAAGCAAGAATGCAAGGTTTGGCAAAAGTTGCCACGTTCGGGGAATGTAGTTATTAATAAAGATGATTTAAAACATTGGAAATGTGAAGATGAGGAAAATCTAGCAATGGAGGTTTTTATTAAAATTATAAATTTAACGGAAAAGTAAACAGTTGCTTATAATAAGTATAATCTAACGTTTAAACCTTTATTGTTAATTCTAAGGGTATTGTTATTACGCGATAAAATTATAAATGGTAATTTTTATTATCATATTCAGTAGTTTAAGTTACAGATACAAAAAATGCACCGCTTATGGTTAAAGAGTGCATTTATAAGAAGCAACTGGTTTTATTAAGTGTAGTTTGCTAAATATTCGGTCTAATTAGTAAATCTAAGCCCAGACGTTTTAAGCGCCCATACCAACTCAACAAAGGCACGGTTGTTGGTTAAAGGTTCGCCATCGATGATAAGCACGTAGCCTGAGCCATCAATCCATAAAAATACAAAACTGGTTTCAGGAATCAGCAAATCAACTTGCTGAAAGAAAGAAATCGCTTGGCTCTCTACTGCCCAGCCGCGTTGTTTTTGGCGTAGCATAAAGCCTGAAAAGTCCGCCGCCGCCACACTGAGCATATCCGCTTCTTCTTGGCTATAGCCAATCCGTGCCAGACAAAACCCTTCATCAGAACCAATCGCCGCGCGGCGTTTACCCGACAAGCTTGAAACCACATACGGTAAAAATTGATCAAGCGGC
This sequence comes from Psychrobacter sp. Sarcosine-02u-2, assembly GCF_002836335.1. Classification (NCBI taxonomy): domain Bacteria; kingdom Pseudomonadati; phylum Pseudomonadota; class Gammaproteobacteria; order Moraxellales; family Moraxellaceae; genus Psychrobacter; species Psychrobacter sp. Sarcosine-02u-2. Next base: position 38,418 of record NZ_PJBX01000177.1, read on the forward strand.
AAATTTGGCGCGGGCAAAAATAGCGACAGCTTCTCAATCCAGCCATGTTCTAAAAAGCTGTCTAACCATTCATCAGAATAGCGCTCGAGCCAGTCAGCGGCCAGCAGCGTCTCGTTATGCGACAATAAATCTTGCAAGGATAACTGCTCAGGCGTTGGTTCACTTTGCGAAAATGCCTCAAAAATGCCAGCTGGGGTCAAGGTCAGATAGGTTTTATCAGCGTTTAAATAAGAAGACATAGCGGCTACTCGTTAGATGAATGTTGATGATGCTATGAAAAATAAGCACGTTAAGCGTCTTGTGTGTCTTTGGTTTGCTCAAGTTTTTGCTGACAGTCATTCCAGCGCGCATCGAATTGCCAATCGCTTTTACCCAAGCGAAACCAAACCAAGGAGAATGCCAGACGGTCGTGACGCGCGATACAATGGGCAAAAAACTCGTTTTCGATTTGCTCTATGGTATCCCAGTCTTGATTGTCACGCGCGAGCATCAAATCGTTGGTGATGTCTTTAGCGATTTCTTTGGCGTCATCGCTACTGATACGCAGGCGCTGCGTCTGTTCATTTAAAGATGGTGAGACCAGTACGCTCCAGCGCGTTGCCAGCATACTGTTTTTTTGGATATAGCTTTTTTTATCGATACAATCACGAAAGCCTTGCTCGATAGGCGGCAGCATGCGCCCTTGCAGACGGGTAAACATATTGGTGACATCATAAGGGATGTCATACCAGCAGCCATAAAAAAAATCGGCTACCGCGCCTTGTAGTGGTTCTTTTTCGTTTAACAGTAGGGCAGCATTGATACGTTGTTCGTGAAAATGGCGGTTGTTGGGTGCGATAAATATTTTACGCGAATAAAGACGATAGACGCGCCGTGCTGCCATTTCACTTTCTTTGATGAGATCTAAATCAGACATAAGCGTGTCCTGTTAGTCATAGCACTATGCAAAAAGCGATTAAAAAGTTATTCAAAAAGTATTAATAAAAATGCTATTAGGCCACCACTTTGCTCAATCGCTATGACGTGATAGACCATAGCGATGGTTGCTTAGCATTATTGTAGCCTAATAGGCTATGACGGCAGTAAGATGCCAATGAACCTGCTAGTCAAGTAACGTTTGCATCAAATCAATCATAAATTCTGCGTCTTCTTCGTTCATAGCTTCAAAACCTTGCGGCATACCAAGTTCAGTCAACGCTTCTTTACCATCATCATCGTTATGCAGATTCAAAATGGCATCCATCAAAATGTCAGTATCCGGAAAGCCGTCTTTAATCAGCAAAACGTGGCTGATATCGGCCAAAGCGCTTTCGATTAACACTGATAGCTGCGCTTTGGTTAGGCGTGAAAAGCTATGGAAAATCTCTGCCAAAAAGAACGCTGCTTGCGCGTCACCCTTAATCACTTGGCGCGCCGCTGCCTGATATGTTTCAGTCACTGACCAGTTAAGGTCATTATCTTCGATATCGACCGCTTCAAGCAGGCGTAAACCAATCAATTTTACATCGTGGTTATCAGCCATTGCTATAGTAGCGCCAGCTTTGATGTCGTCTAAGCTATTGATATCGCTATTTGCCGCCGCGGCGATGACCATCTCATCAGATTTGCCGATAGGGCGCGCAACCGCATGGTAACCGTGCTCACGGATAAGGGTAGCCGCATCAAAAGGGTTGGCATAAATAACTTGAATATCACCTTCACTGATAACGGTTTCTTGCTCAGCATGCGAGGTAGGGATGTTTAGGTGCATGTTGAGATTGGCACGCTTTTGAATCAAAGTATTAAACATGTGCCAGCCTGCAAAACGCTCCGGCGAAAAATCAGGCGCGATTAACATATTATGTGTCGTCATGATTTAGCCTTCCTCATTTTGTTTCATTTCGGCATATTGGGCGATTGCCGCATCAATCTTGCTGCGCGATGGTTTACGGCGCACAGAAGTATAACCAACCGTTTCGCCGCGGCGCACGTTTGGTACGACAGTCGCGTAAACCCAATAGTGACTGCCATCTTTGCATAAGTTTTTCACATAGCCATGCCATTTTTGCCCAGCGTCGGCGGTCGACCATAGGTCTTTATAAGCCGCTTTTGGCATATCAGGATGGCGTAAAATATAATGCTGCTTACCGATTAATTCATCGACATCATAGCCGCTAATCTCGACAAAGGCATCATTCACGTGCGTCAAAACGCCGTTTAAGTCGGTACGTGAGACGATTAATTTACCGTCAGGATAAGGGCGTTCGATACCAGTGTCATAAACAGTGCGCGAAGTGCCGTCGTGGTAAGTCAGAGTGACTTCTTCTGCTGGCATGTCAGGCTTCATGGCGTCGGGGAGTGGAGAACCCATTGTAATCTCCTTCATTTATCATGGTTGTGATAATTATTAAAAAGCGTAAACCTTATTGAAAAAATATTTGGTTTAAGCGTATGACTTAAATTTATATGGCAAACTGACAATTAAACTCAGGTTTTAAACCGCACTGTTAGATTTATTCAATATAAACGGTATGCAATACCTTAAATAATTTTTATAAGACAAGGCATGATTTTTCATTTAAAGTGTTGTTTATCAAGTAGTTTATAGCGCTGATAGCCCATAAAGTCTTAATGACAGAACTTTAAAAATAAGTATTAGATAAGTTTTGCCAAGGCTTCTGAGGCGCGCTTAATATCTAAGAATATCAAGCCAAGTTTGGCGTTTGGTTTTGCCATAATGGTTAATACCGCCTCATCACCTGATGAGGTCATAATCACATAGCCTTTTTCGCCTTGGATCATAATACGGTCGATGCTACCACGAGCCAATTCACGACCTGCGCGGTCACCTAGTGATAATAAAGCAGCAGACATCGCGCCAACGCGGTCTTCATCAACGCCTGTAGGCAGCGCCGATGCAATCATAAGACCGTCGTTCGAGATAAGGGCAGATGCTTCAACATCGGCAGATGAGCTGTTTAGGTCTTCCAAGATTTGCTGGAATGAGTCTGTACGCATAACGATTTCTCTGTGACGAATAAATAAGGGGATAATTGGGATTGAGGATTTGCTGATTTTAGTCTTCGACTAGCGGGCGATATTATAAATCCTTACTATCACCATTGATATGGCTGAACAACGTTTGAAGCCTTAATATTCGGTGTTTTTTTTACCGCTCAATACTATTTCACTACCGTTTATCGCAATTTCATTGCGATTAATAAATAAAAGTTGGCATAGTTTAAGTTATTTAGTGTTTTTATTTTCTATTAAGATGTTTTTATTATAGAGTCAAAGTAGCAAGTAAAAAAAAGCATTGCCGAAAATGACTCAAATAAGCACGGTCATTTTTTTGACTAACGAGTTTTCACGGCGGGTTTATTGATAGATTATAATGAAATAAATATCCTTTATAAATTTTGATGATGGTGATATTTACTAGACTTATACAGCAAAAAAATGCTATATAGTTATGAGATAAAAATTGTTTGTGCTTCTGGGTTTACGATTTAGAGACACATTCAGTTGGCTTCTAATCCCCCAGTTTCTATATTTACTAGCGTATAGAAACGATTTCAATCTCACATTGGTGTTTTAAATCCCATCGTTTGTATTTAAGCGATAAAACACCCGCGTGAATCAGCACGATGACCATTTTTACCCTAAGGAACCTATATGAGTATCAGTCAGGCAATCGAAAAAGTCGAAGCACGTTACGCCCATCAACCTGAGTTTATTCAGGCGGTAAAAGAAGTTGCAATCACCATTGCTCCGCTATACGACGCCCATCCGGAATATGATACGTTCAAAATATTTGAGCGTCTTGTCGAGCCTGACCGTGTTATCGCTTTTCGTATCAATTGGGAAAACGATAAGGGTGAAGTGCAGGTCAACCGCGGCTGGCGTGTACAATTCAGCAACGCCTTAGGTCCTTATAAAGGCGGCATCCGCTTTCATCCTACCGTCAACCAATCGGTCCTTAAGTTCTTAGGTTTTGAGCAAATTTTCAAAAACGCCTTAACTGGATTGCCGATGGGCGGCGGTAAAGGTGGCGCTGATTTTGATCCTAAAGGTAAGTCTGACAGCGAAATCCGCCGTTTTTGCTATGCCTTTATGCGTGAGCTGCATCCATATGTCAGTAAAGACATCGATGTACCGGCAGGCGATATCGGCGTCGGTGGACGTGAAGTCAGCTATATGTTTGCGATGTATAAGAATCTAACGCGTGAGCACGGCGGCGTCTTGACCGGTAAAGGCGTGGGTTTTGGTGGTAGCTTAATGCGTACTGAAGCGACCGGCTATGGCGCAGTTTACTTCTTAGAAAACATGCTTGCCGCTCAAAACGATAACATCAAAGGCAAAAAAGTGTTGGTATCAGGTGCCGGTAACGTCTCACTCCACGCCGCTGAAAAAGCCCACATGCTGGGTGCAACAGTACTGACCGTATCTGATTCACAAGGCACGCTGCACGATGCAAACGGTATGGACCAAGAAAAAATCAACTGGCTAAAAGAGCAAAAAGCCCAAAGTAAGCCGTTGTGTGATTATGTCGGTGTATTCGGCGGTGAATGGTTGGCTAAGCAAAAACCCTGGCATATCAAAGGTGATATCGCCATTCCATCAGCGACCCAAAACGAAGTTGATGAAGACGATGCCAAATTAATGGTTGAAAACGGCATTAAATATATTGCCGAAGGCGCTAACATGCCACTGACCGCTGATGCGATTGATTATGTGCGTTTGCACCGCGTCCATTATGCACCAGGTAAAGCGGCCAACGCAGGCGGCGTCGCGGTATCGGGTCTTGAGATGTCACAAAACTCTGTACGTCAATATAAAACCTTTGAAGAAGTCGATGAGCGCTTAAAGTGCATTATGAAAAATATCCACGACTGCGCTGCTGACGCTTCAGAAAAATATAACCAGACCGATAACGGTTATATCGACTATATGACAGGGGCAAATATCGTTGGTTTCAAACGCGTTGCTGATGCCTTATGTGCTTATGGTATCTTGAACTAAACTTGTCTTAATACGAAAGCTGTTTTTCATAAACCGCGCTTATCTAAGAAGATAGGCGCGGTTTTTTTGTCTGCAAACAATGATGATACATTAGGATACTTTTTTGCTGCACAGGTCTATCTCATCAGCGTTATGATAAGAAAAACGGTAGAGTTGAATAAAAAATACGGTAAAAAAATCGATAGTAATAAATAAAAATATGAATCAGGAGACGATATGATGAATAAAATTCTCAAAGGTTTTAAGCTAACAACATTGGGTGCTTGTCTGACATTGGCTTTGACGACGGGCGTCATAACTACAGCCGCCAGTGCCGCTACTAATGTAGACGAAATACGCGCCGCGCAAGCCGCGAAAATTAGCTTGAAGCAAGCCATTACTATCGCCAGTAAATCAGCTTCTGGTATTTTAATCAGTGCCGATTTTGATGAGGATGATAGCGATGCCGTCGGCAAAGGTGGCGTCTATGAATTAGAATTCAGTACCGATAGCGTCAATTACGAAATCAAAGTAGATGCCAATACTGGCAAAATTGTAAAAAAGGAAACGGATCGTCTTGATGGCGATGATATCAACGCTTACCAAGTTCAAAAAAAAGTGAAAACCGATATTATGAAGGCCATCAATATCGCTGAAAAACAAACAGGTGGTAAGATATTAGAAATTGAATTTGAGAATGATCGCGATTATGCCAATCATACAGCGTATTATAAAGCTGACCTATTAAAAGGTAACAAGATTGTTAGTATTAATGTCGACGCTAACAGCGGTAAAACATTTGCCAATAAGTTCAAAAAGTAGCAGTTATTTTGATAAAAATAGTATAAAAGACATCAGTCATCAGGTTGATGTCTTTTTTATTGAAAACGGCTTATTTACTATGCGGGCACTCAATATAATAAACGCTTAATATAAGTATAACCAAAGTAAGCTCGTCTTACCCTTATTATGAATAAGTAGTTTCATCTAAAAAGTCGCTATATAAAGCTTTATAAATGAGTAAAGCTTAACAATCTTACGCATACTCACTGTTTTTGTACGTTTATTCTTACCCAACTGCGCTAGTATATAAGCAAGTCATGGTTGCATAAGTAGGCTTGCCGTTAAAAATATTATGAATATTAACCGACACTTAGCCTATTTAATGCAACATAATAGAAAAATAGTATTGAAAAATAGCCGCAGTATCCTCAAATCGGGAAGCCAAAGCCAAAGCCAAGCATGATAGTCAATAGGCACAATTTTTAGTCAAGACTGCTTGTAATGCTTTCACCCTATTTATTGGTTTGCTACTTTTTGCCTTATTCACCTACTTTATAAGGACGTCTTATGAAACGTCGTACGCTTTTAGCCTTTGCCGCCAGTACGGTATTACTTGCCGCTTGTAATCAGTCGCCTACCACTGATGCTGATACCAATGCAGCCGATAGTGCGGCGACTGGTGGTTCTGATTTGCTCCAACGTATCAATAATGGCGGCACTATTAACGTCGGTACTGAAGGTACGTATCCGCCGTTCACCTATCATGATGAGAGCGGCAAACTTACCGGTTATGATGTCGAAGTAACGCGGGCGGTCGCTGATAAACTTGGGGTCGATGTTGAATTTAAAGAAACCCAATGGGATGCCATGCTAGCAGGTTTGGATTCAAAACGTTTTGACATGGTTGCCAATCAGGTAGGTTTGACCACGCCTGAGCGCCTAGCAAAGTACGATAAAGCGACTGAATATAGCTGGTCAGGCGCTGTGGTATTGGCACCGACTGATGACAATCGTTATAGCTCGTGGGAAGCGCTAAAAGGACTGCGTTCTGCACAGTCGCTTAGCAGTAATTATGGTGAGCTGGCAGAGCGTTATGAAGCTGAAATCGTTCCCGTCGATGGTATGGCGCAAGCGATTCAGTTGGTCAAACAAGGCCGCGCTGACTTTACGATGAATGACAACCTTGCCGTATTGGACTATCTAAAAAAATTCCCAGACGCCAATCTTGAGATTAAATTGGTTGCACCTGCCAGTGAGCAGACGGGTTCGGGCTTGGTGCTGCTGAAAGGTGATGACGCAGTTGTCGAAAAACTCAATGGCGCCATGACTGAGCTAAAAGCTGACGGCACGCTAACCAAACTTAGCGAAGAATTCTTCGGTGCTGATATAAGTCAACAAAAATAATGCTAGCGTCTATAACCTCAGTATTAAGCGATTTATTGGCACTATTGCCCTTTATGGATGCTGCACGCGCCCAAATCGTTATCAACTCATTTTGGCCAATGCTCAAAGGCGGTATTTATTATTCGATACCGCTGGCATTGATATCATTTGCGATTGGAATGGTGATTGCGCTGACGGTAGCTTTGATTCGCATCGTGCCGCGTGCAGGATGGTTCCATGAGATACTTTATCGGCTTGCTCGTATCTATGTGTCTGCCATTCGCGGTACGCCGATGTTGGTGCAGCTATTTATTATCTTTTATGGCTTGCCAAGTGTTGGCGTGAAGCTCGACCCGTTTCCGTCAGCGATTATCGCCTTTTCGTTGAACATTGGCGCTTATGCGTCGGAAACGGTGCGTGCGTCGATTCTGTCTATTCCAAAAGGTCAATGGGAAGCGGGCTCCACAGTTGGTTTAACCTATCTACAAACCTTTCGCCATGTGATTTTGCCGCAAGCGCTGCGGGTGTCGGTACCGCCATTGTCCAATACCTTTATCAGTTTGGTAAAAGACACGTCTTTGGCGTCATTGGTGCTGGTCACGGAGCTGTTTAAACAGGCGCAAATCATTACCGCCCGTAATTATGAGTTTATGCTGGTTTATACTGAAGCGGCGTTTATTTATTGGGCAATTTGTCTGTTTTTAACCTTTATTCAGGGCAAACTTGAAACCAGACTTGATCGTTATGTGGCGAAATAAATTTTTGCTAAGAAATACAGCCATATTATCGTTTTTTACCATCAGCGTTTTTTTATTTGTAAGCGGAAACCTCTATGATTCAAGTCACTAATATCCACAAAGCCTTTGGTAGCAATCAAGTGCTCAAAGGCATCGACTTGTCCATTGAAAAAGGCAAGGTAGTGGTCATCTTGGGTCCATCAGGGTCGGGTAAAACCACGTTTTTGCGCTGTCTGAATGCGTTAGAGATTCCTGATCAAGGGGTAATTGCATTTGATGATGGCAGCTTGACCGTCGACTTTGCCACCAAGCCAAAAAAGAAAACCTTACTCGCTTTGCAACGCAAGTCAGGCATGGTATTTCAGTCTTATAATTTATTTCCGCATAAGTCAGCCATTGAGAATTTGATGCTTGGGCCGACGGTGGTACAAGGACAAAGTAAAGCGCAAGCGCGCGAGCAAGCGTTGGCGTTACTTGATAAAGTCGGCTTATCGGATAAAGCAGATTTGTATCCGTTTCAGTTGTCTGGTGGTCAGCAGCAGCGTATTGGTATTGCTCGTGCGCTGGCGATTGAGCCGTCATTGTTGCTATTTGATGAGCCAACTTCGGCGCTTGACCCAGAGTTGGTACAAGATGTGCTTGGAACGATGAAGCAGTTGGCTTCTGAAGGCTGGACGATGGTGGTGGTGACCCATGAGATTAACTTTGCGCGTGATGTTGCTGACCATGTGGTCTTGATTGAAGACGGTCACATAGTCGAAGAGGGTAGCGCCAAGCAGCTATTTGAAGATTCAACGCATCCACGCACGCAAGCGTTTTTGCAGCGTATCGAGCAGTAGTTCATTTTAAAAAAAGACTGGCTTCTAAATAGCCAGTCTTTTTTATTGTATAGTAAGTGAAAAGCAATACCGTAGCGTTTTTAGGACATTTTGACTATACCTTTATGCTTTTTAACATTAGCCTTTTAAAACCCTGCATTACACCTGCAATAAAAAATTCGTTAATAAACGCTTCGCCCCCTCAGTCGCAAACGACTCTGGGTGAAATTGCACACCTTGTATCGGGTAAACAGTGTGCGCAAGTCCCATAATCTCATCACCTGCGACCGCTGCATCTGTCAGTCTTAAGTCATGATGGGCGTCATTACTCACGACGGCGGTAACAGTTAAGCAATCTGGTAACGTATCTGCCTTTACCATCAAGGAATGATAGCGCATGATTTCTATCTCTTGTGGCAAGCCTTGATAGACACCTGCATTATCATGGCGAATGGCTGAGACTTTGCCATGCATTGGTACGCTGGCTCGTACCACTTCGCCGCCAAAGACATGCGCAATGCCCTGCATGCCCAAGCAAACGCCCAATAGCGGCGTCGTCTTGCCCATAACCTCAATCACTTCGGCGCAAATACCAAAATAGGCCGAGTCGTCAGGCGCGCCAGGGCCGGGTGAGATGATAATGCGGTCAAGATTCATCGCCTGCACATCAGCCAAGGTAATTTCGTTATTACGTTTGACGATGACATTTGCCGCTTGTTTAGCGCCGTCTTTATCACCATCCATGGTCTGTAAAATCTCGCCAATATATTGATAAAGGTTAAAGGTAAAAGAGTCGTAGTTGTCGATAATTAAAACATTCATAAGGCATAAGCTCTTTAGCAAAAATATAATGGATTTACGCTGTCATAAAGCTGTCTAACACCACTTTCATCGCTGACAGCTTACGCTGGATTTCTAAGTATTCATCAGCAGGATTGGAGTCGTAAACATTGCCGCCGCAAGTTTGCGCATAAGCCGACTCACCATTGATAAATAGACTGCGAATAGGAATGGCAAAAATACAATCACCATTAAAATTAAATGAGCCAAGTGCGCCGCCATAAGCACCGCGACCATCAGGCTCAAGCTCATTAATCACTTTAATGGCTTCCACTTTTGGCGCCCCTGATAAAGTACCGGCGGGGAAGTTGCTGGCAAGGGCGCTAAACATGTCTTCATCGGGGTGCAAAATTCCGACGATTTCAGAAGAAATGTGCTGCACGTGTGAGAAGCGTTTGATATCCATGAGGCTACGCACCTTTACCGTACCAAATTGTGCCACACGGCCGATATCGTTGCGATGCAAGTCGACCAGCATATTGTGCTCGGCAATCTCTTTGGCATCATTCAGTAGCGCGCGGGCAAGCTTACGGTCTTCTGCGATATCGACGCCGCGCTTAGCAGTGCCTGCTAATGGGTAGGTTTCCATCTCACCTTGGCGCAGGCGAAACAGTAGCTCAGGCGAGGCACCAATAATGCATTGCTGAGCAAATTTCATAAAATACATATGCGGTGACGGATTAACCGCGCGTAGCTTTTCGTAAATCGGCATCTTATCGCCGGCAATGCGATATTTGGATTTAAAGCCAACTTCGCACTGAAAGATGCGCCCAGAGATGATGTCTTCTTTGACTTGCAGCACCGCTTTGGCATGCTCCTCTTGACTCATGCCATCCCCCAAAAACTCTACTGAGGGTGGTTCATAATTGAGGATGGGGGCTTCAAGTAAGGCTTTGATTTGCTCGATGCGATTTTCTTGCTGCGCGGTTGGATAGTAGAAATAGAAAATCTCACCGGTCATCTTATCAAGCGTTAAGCCATCTAAATACACGCCAAATTTAAAGGGTTCAAAATCATCACTGGCTTTGGCGTTGAGACTTGGCTCAAAGAAATTAACACTGTCATAACCCAAGTAGCCAACCAGTCCGCCGCTTTGGTCGCGCGCAATAACGTGCTGCGGGGTGATGCTGCGTAATAGCTGATAAGGATTGTCAGTTTGATAATGTGTGGTTTCGGCGGTTTTATTATCAGTAATTGCTAAGGTGGTACGGTCGATAGCGGCAATAGTCATCACTGGGTCAAAACCAATGGCATGGTGGCGCGCCATATGTCCATCCTCGCCCAATGATTCAAGCAAATAACAAGTTTCAAAAGCGTGCTCAATACGCTTAAATAACGCAAAAAAATCTATATCCTGCGTGAGTTTGATACGCTGTGGTTTGCTAGGAATTTCGATAGCAGCAGGTTGGTCAGGCTTGGAAGTAGAAGCGGTCATAACGATGTCCAAAATAGTTCAATGATTTATCAAAAAAATAAGGCAGAATGAAATTATGTTTTTGCCCAATTAAGCGTCTTTTTTATGCGAATTTTCTCTATGAGTTTTAAGTAGGGCGCTCACATCGTGACTTTGCATGGCTTTCGCACCGCGCGAGACAGTGGCGATACCGACGCCGAGCTGCTCAGATATCTCACGCTGGGTAATACCGCGCTCTAACAAATCAAAAATACGGATGCGATTGGCGATTTCTTGTTGTTCTTTATCGGTCAATAGCGCAGTAAGTAGCTCGTCGATAGCGCTACTATCGTGACAGCTGGCCAAATGAGTTAATAGACTGTGATAAGGATTGGCGCTCATAATATATAATCTTAGTAAGAGAAAGGATAATAAGCAAAATATTGTTTCGTTTCAGTATTCTAGTACAGTAGTACAAGAAAAACAAGTAACGTGTTTGGACGTTTAGCGTTATTTGTTTAACGCTTGATGTTGAAGGTTAAATTGAAAATAAAAATAATAGCCAGCGCATGGTGATATGCTGGCTTTTAGGTCATTTATAATTTTAGATAAATTAACGCTGTGGACGTATAAACGGCATGTGTCTATTTACGTCTTTATAGAGTAAATACCTAAATGGACCAGGACCCCCGGCGTAACAAGATTGCGGGCAAAATGCGCGTAGCCACATAAAATCACCTGCTTCAACTTCGACCCATTCACCGTTTAAGTGATAGACGGCTTTACCTTCTAGCACATATAAACCATGTTCCATGACATGGGTTTCATCAAACGGAATCACGCCGCCTGGTTGAAAAGTAACGATATTGACGTGCATATCGTGACGCATATCAGACTGTTCGGTAAATCTCGTGGTTTTCCAAACACCATTGGTTTCTGGCATCTCAATTGCTTCAACATCATGATCGCTGGTGACAAAGGCTTCTGGCGCATCAAGTCCTTCTACAAACTGATAGGCTTTGCGAATCCAGTGAAATTTAACAGGCTCATTACTATTATTTTTTAGCGTCCATTGACAGGCAGGTGGTAAGAAAGCATAACCACCGGCTTCAAGATGATGGGCTACGCCTTCGATAGTAATATCCATCTCACCTTCAACGACAAACAGCACGGCTTCGGCATTAGTGTCGAGCTCAGGCTTGTCGGAGCCGCCGTTTGGGGCGACTTCAACAATGTACTGTGAAAAAGTTTCTGCAAAACCGCTTAAAGGACGGGCAATCACCCACATGCGCATGCCTTCCCAAAACGGCAGGTAGCTAATCACAATATCAGTGAGTACCCGTTTGGGGATAATTGCATACGCTTCGGTAAAAATAGCGCGGTCAGATAATAATTGAGTTTGCGGCGGCAAGCCGCCAGTTGGGGCATAATAGGTACTTTTAATTGGCATTATTAATAATCCTTAGGGGGTTTTGCCATGAAAATTGGTGTCTGTCTTTAAAGAGCAAAGAGTGAGTATGTTTTATTAGCTAGAACTTTCTCTTTATAAATGGCTTGAAAGACTAAATTGACTTTACGCTTTGTGTATTTGGGTCGGCGTGCGCATTTTCTACTTCAATATTCACTTGCCAATCATCAATCGCCAGTTCGTAGCAGTTATTACCCTCACCGTTGATACGGTCAATGACCAAAAAATCTGAGTCGCGACCAAGTGCCAACAGTGGATGGTGCCAGACATTGGCGTCGTATTGCACGCCTTGATGCGATTTGACATAAAACACTGATAAATCAGCGGCCGAACGTGGTGGTTCACCAGCTGGTGCGACGACGACAATATAATCTTGACCATTCATCGAAAAAAACGCTTGCGACCCAAAGGGGTGATACTCCATCACCGATAAGACGATAGGCAGTTCGCGCTTTTTGGCACGAAAGATACTGAAGCCAACATCGCCGCCGTCAAGCGTAGCCTGCGTAATCGCATGATGCCGACACGCATAGCCTTTATTAATAAAGAAGCAGTTTTCAGAGGTCTGCTCTTCTTTGTCATAGGGTTCAATCACCGTACCATAAGGTGCAAATTCGGCCTTGGTTAAAGGCCTCGCGATGATTGTGGTAGTCATGATGTCACCTTCTAATTAATGAGTAGTTTTATGTATTTAGTTTAGCTAGCGCCAGATGATTACATCCAGTTGGCGATGTTATCGTCAGTAGCTGGATGGTTTTCATACCAGTGTTTGGCAATCTCATCGCGGCGGCATATCCAGACATCGGGCTTACCAGTGATGTATTGCAAGAATTTTTTGAGAGCAGTGATACGGCCCGCACGGCCAATGATGCGGCAGTGCAAACCAATGGTCAGCATTTTAGGTTCGTTTTTACCATTTTTATCGCCTTCTTCGTATAAGGTGTCAAAGCTGTCCTTTAAGTATTGATAAAAAGGCTCAGCATGGGTAAAGCCGGGACTTGAGGCAAAGCGCATGTCATTGGTTTCTAAGGTATAAGGAATCACCAAATGCGGCTTACGAGTGATTTTATCACCATCTTCTACTTTGACATTGAGCCAGTAGGGCAGCTCGTCGGCATAAGAATCTGAATCGTAAATATAACCGCCTTGTTCGGCGACCAGCTCACGTGTGTTGGGGCTATCGCGGCCGGTATACCAACCAAGCGGCTGACGACCAAGCATACGCTCGAAAATTTCGGTGGCGCGGCGCACGTGTTCGCGTTCCGTTTCGCGGTACATGTATTGATAAGTAATCCAGCGTAGCCCGTGACTGGCGATTTCGTGACCATCTTCTAGCACGCGCTCGATAATATGTGGCGTTTTTTCAGCAGCGGCGGCGCAGGTAAAGGTAGTGATGGGTAAACCATACTCTTTAAAGGTATCTAACACGCGCCAAACGCCCACGCGGCTACCATACTCAAAGGCGGATTCGATAGATTGGTGGCGGTTGTTAAATTCGGGCGTCCCTAGTACATCCGATAAAAAACGCTCTGATTGGCCATCGCCATGAATGACGCTATTTTCCGCGCCTTCTTCAATGTTTAGTACAAACTGCACGGCAATTTTCGCGCCGCCCGGCCAATTGGCCTTTGGCGGATTGCCTGCATAGCCTTTTAAATCACGCGGGTAGGTGTCGTGATTAAAATCACTGGTTATTTTTTGACTCATTTTTAAGCTATCCTAAATACAATAAAGCAAATTAAAGGTGAGCATTTCTACTATCAGCTCATTAACTAATTATCTGACTAAATAACTGTTTTATTAAAATAACTGTCTCATTAAATGACTATAGCCCTGAAGCGTAAGCGACGAGTTGTTGGCGTTCTGCATCAGTCAATTGGGTGAGATTGCCCAGTGGCATATAGCCAGTTTGTACCGCTGTGACAATTTTGGCTTGATGGATTTTCATATCTGCTGGCGTCTGCAAAATGATGCCCGCTGGCGGTGCGGCAAATCCTTGCTGGGTTGGCTGCGCCGCGTGGCAAGTGGTACAACGGGTGTGGACGATATTCATAATGGCATCATCTGCTGAGGTAGCCACAGGTACAGCATTGGCAGCGTTTTCATTGGCAGCGCCAGTTTCGGTAGCAGCACTCATTTCCGAGTTATCGGCTGAATCAGCAGTAACTGGCGGCGTAGTGTCTGATGTAGTGTCTGGTGTAGAAACAGAGGCGCTAGCAGTGGGTAATGATTCAACAGGGGCAGGACGCATCCAAATAATCAATAATACCGTTGCTAATGCCGGAATCCAGAGGAACTTTGGTTTGTGATGTCCCAAGTGTTTTTGATTAAAATAATGACGTACCGTTGCCGTGATGATACCGACAAATACCAACACCAACCAACCGTGCGCATGCGAATACATCATCGGATAGTGGTTGCTAATCATGGTAAAGATAAGCGGCAAGGTGAAGTAGTTATTCATCAGCGAGCGGTTTTTTGCTTGTAGCGCCAAATCGGCCACTTCTTTGCCCGGTTTTACGCCGCGGCGCACACAATCTACCAGCGCGCGCTGAGCAGGCATAATACCAAAGAAAACGTTCCCCGCCATTACCGTACCCAAAATAGCACCGATATGGATAAACGAAGCACGGTCACTAAACAGCTGATAAGAACCCCAGCAAGCGATCACTAGTAATATAAAGATAATACTGCTAAAAATCATCGAGTTTTTACCAAGACGGCTACGAACAATCACTTCATACAAAAAGTAGCTACCAAATAAAAACAATAAGCTGGTCGAAATCGCGCCGATACTGCTGCCAAAAGCGACTTTGCTGGGATCAATCAGATAGGCAGTCGCATTGAAATAATAAACGATAGCCAGCATCGCCATGCCGGTAAGCCAAGTGGTATAAGCTTCCCATTTAAACCAATGCAGGGTTTTTGGCATCTCTTCTGGTTCAAGCTTATATTTGGCAATTTCATAAAAGCCGCCGCCGTGTACCGCCCATAAGTCGCCGGATATACCTTTGTCCGCCTTCCACTGTGGCGGCTTACGCAAACTCATGTCTAGCCAAACAAAGTAAAAGGAGGCGCCAATCCAAGCCACGCCAGCGATGACGTGAAACCAGCGGAAAAATAAAGCGACCCAGTCGAGAAGATATGCACCCATGCGCGAATTGTCCTTTTCTTTGCAATACTCTTTTATTCAATATTTGGTTCAGCGTTTTTTAGTTTAAATCTAAAGCGACACCCCTATAAATCCGTTAAGCTATGAGCCGCGATAGGTACTATAGCCGTGTGCGCTGAGCAGTAGCGGTACATGGTAATGACCGCCATCACTGATCATAAAATCGATGACTACTTGCGGGTAAAATGCCGTGAGATTTTGCGCGTCAAAATAGGCTTGGGTTGCAAACGTCAAGGTATAACGCCCAACGTCTAAGTGATATTTAGCGATATCGATACTAGTATCAAATTTCCAGCTGTCAGCGGCAACTCGACCATCGGCGTTGGTGACACCTGTTGCCAATAGATAGGTCTCACCGTCTGCAGGCACGCGGTGTAGCGTGACCGCGATATCAGCGGCAGGTTTGCCAAGATGGGTATCTAAAATGTGGGATGAGAGAGTACCTGACATAATAATTCCTTTTATATAGTAAAAATAGGCACATTTATCTTAAGCAGTGCCGAGTAGTTTTTGTAAGCGTAAACGGGTGATTTTATTTTGCTCAGTAGCCGCATTGAGTAGCTCAGTGGCGCGGTCATTTGGCAGGCGTGCCAGTAATAAATCCAGCATTTCTTGCGCGCTTTTGCCGGTCGCAAAGACGATAAAGATAAAGCCAAATTTAGCGAGATACGCTTGATTGCCTTTTGCCAATGCTTCAATGACATCCATGTCAGCATTATTGGCGCCAGATTGCTCATACGCCGCGCTGTCTTGCGTATTGCGGTATTTTTCTTTTAATGAGTCAACGTTGCCGATTTGTGGATGACCATCAAAGGCCTCAAGCAAATTGGCTTCTTGGGTTTGCGCTTGCTGCCAAGCTTTGTCGCTACTGGCAAGTAGGTCGTTTATATCTGCAAAAGGGCGAGCACCTGCTACGTCATGCGCCCATTTGCTACTGGTGCAGCAGGTCAATAGTTTTGAGAGTGCTTCGGCTGGCGAGAGGGCATTAAATTGCGCTAGTGATAAGCTCACGGTGACATCCTTTTCATTTAAATTTTAAGCTTTTTATTGTTATGTTTTAATTGAGTTGTAAGTGGTTTAATAACATCCATTCTGCTTAAACCTGACCATTTGGTCAACTGTTTTATGCAAAATATTTTTATGCGCTGGCGAAAACCCTGCTATATTTTCGCTAAATAAAAAATAAAATTGGCTTATCAGTGCCGTTATATGTTGCAATATGGCTACTTATTTATCCTTCTATCCAATGGTTTATCTTATGCCCCAACCTAATCAAACATCTCAATTGTCCGATTCTGAGGCGCCTATTCATCGTAATCAGCAAGATATCCGCGCCCAAAATCAAGCAGTAATTTTGGCAGCTGCAGAAGAGGAATTTGTCCTACAAAGTTATCGCGGCGCCACGATGCAGGGCATCGCTGATCGAGCAGGATTGCCAAAAGCCAATGTCCATTACTACTTTAAAAATAAAAAAAACCTCTACAAAATGGTTTTGCGCTCTATTATTGAAGAATGGAACGACGGCTTGGTGACAATGACCGTCGATAGCGACCCAAAAGCCGTGATAGAGAAGTTTGTGCGCACCAAGTTACACCAAGCGTTTGCGCATCCAAACCGTCATAAATTGTTTGCGTTAGAGGTCATCGGCGGCGCCCCATATTTACATGACTTTATGTCGACAACCATGAAAGAGTGGGCGCTTGATAAATCACAAGTAATGAAAACTTGGCACGAGCAAGGCAGAATTGGCATCGCTGACCCATTGCAGCTGTTGATTTTGATTTGGGCAACGACGCAGCGTTATGCAGAATTTGAAACAGAAATCGTCGGTCTGCTGCAAAAAGACGCTTATGATAAGCAAGATGAAGCGCGCGCGGCTGACTTCTTAATACCCTTTATTCTGCGCGGTTGCGGGCTTGAATAGCGGATTTTACATAGCGCGCCATTTATGCAACCAAGCCCGCCGCCGTTATAACGGCTGACCTTCAACCTCACTTTTCGGCAACATGCGCACAGGTTTTAGACCATCTTCTATATGTTGATCAGACGTATCAAACTCGACGCCATAGTTCTTTGGCAAAATCATATCCAACGTGATAGCGACGATACCCGACATGGTCACTGCCGAGCCAAAGATATTGCGGAACAGCTGCGGCGTTTGGGCAAAGACATCAGGAACAAACGCGATACCCATCGATAAACCAAGCGAAGTCGCAATAATCAAAATATTACGATGGGTAAAATTTACCGTGGATAGGATGCGGATACCCGCAGTAGCAACAGTTGCAAACATCAGTAGCGTCACGCCGCCAACCACAGGCTTTGGCAGCTGCGTAAAGACAGCGCCAAGGATAGGGAATAGCCCCATGGTAAATAAAATCGCCGCCACATAAAAACCCACATAGCGGCTGGCGATACCAGTCATTTGAATGACGCCGTTATTTTGGCTAAAGGTAGTGACGGGGAAGGTATTAAATACCGCGGCAATCCATGAATTGACGCCATCACCTAGCACGCCGCCTTTGATACGCTTTTCGTAGACAGGACCTTGAATAGGTTCGCCTGAAATCATTGAGGTTGCGGTCAAATCGCCTGAGGTTTCGATACTGGTAATGATATACATAAAGGCAATCGGAATAAACGCTTGCCAATCAAAGCTTAAACCGTATTTAAAAGGAATAGGGACGGTAAGTAACGGCGCTTCAGAGACTAAAGAGAAGTCAATACGCCCCATCAACATCGCCGCAAATAAACCAAGCATCAAACCGATAAAAATAGCGCTTGAGCGAATCACTTTATTATTGACGATGCTAATCAGCACCACGCTGACCAGCACCCCGCCGCCCAGTAGTAAATTTTCCATACTACCAAAGTTTTCGGCACCAACCCCGCCCGCCAAATCAGTCAGCCCCGTTTTGGTCAATGACAGACCAATGGTGACAATGACGCAGCCAGTAACGATAGGGCTCATCAAAGATTTAAGTTTGGTGATGAATTGGCTTAAACATATCTCAACAAATGCGCCGAAGAAAGACACGCCAAAGATGACAGAGAGAATCTCCTCTGGGCCACCGCCTTTATTTTTTACCACAAAACCTGCGGCAAGGACAGCAGCCAAAAAGCCAAAACTCGTGCCTTGTAAAGCCATCAATCCGGAGCCGATCGGCCCTACCTTGCGAGTCTGAATAAAGGTGGCGACCCCTGATACCATCAGTGACATGCTAATCAGATAGGGGATGTGCTCTCCCAATCCCAAAGCGCCACCAATGATTAAAGAGGGCGTGATAATACCAACGAACGCGGCAAGTACGTGCTGTACCGCGCCTAAGAATGCTTTTGCAGGAGCAGGGCGGTCATGCAGTCCATATAATAAATCAGGGTTTCCTTGAGTAACTTCACTCATTTTGGCTTTCTCCTAAAGTGACTTT
This sequence comes from Psychrobacter sp. Sarcosine-02u-2, assembly GCF_002836335.1. Lineage (NCBI taxonomy): Bacteria > Pseudomonadati > Pseudomonadota > Gammaproteobacteria > Moraxellales > Moraxellaceae > Psychrobacter > Psychrobacter sp. Sarcosine-02u-2. The sequence goes on from NZ_PJBX01000177.1 coordinate 57,420, forward strand.
TAGTCCAATCTCTGAAGGTAGACCTAAACAGCGTAGAAAAACTGATGATTTGAGAGTTGAGTCTGTAACTTAAAAAAGCCTTTCAGTAACCTCTAAATCTCCATCTTGTTTGTCTAGCTATCTAAGCATTTACTGATTTTCCAACAGAGAGTCGCACTTTTCCGTGTGCTAATAAATAAAAGCAGCTCACCATTATTTATCAATATTGCCAGTTATAGTGATTAAAACCTGACTAATTAGTCAGCTATCTAAGGGTATAGCGAAAGCCTTGCTTATTGCAATGTTTTTTTTGCGATTAAAATATTAATTTGTTTCATCTCGGCGATTTAACAAAAACCTTAACGCGCTTATGACAAATAAAATTGCGACTGCTATTAAGTACTTAATAGCAGTCGATGTTAGGTGCTGCTTAACTTTCACAATGTCATCTATCTGGTTGAATTAAATTCCTCACTTTATTTATTGCCAAATTGTTAATACTTCGTTATTATGCCTGTCATATTTCAAATGCTAATCATTATCATTAGTATTAATCATGTTATTTCTATATGTGTTTATTGACTAAGTAGGCGTGGTCAATCAATAAAACACAAAAGTTTTAATAGAGAGTAAAAAGCAAAATCCCAAACTGTCTTTTTCGGACCATCTTTTTCAAACTGTCTTTCTAAAGTGGCACTTAAATCCTTCAATCCTAATAGTAAGTAAAGTGAGTGTGTTATGCGTGAAGTTAAGTCAGCAACATTTTCTAATCAATTAACGGTGTTATCGGTCGCTGTTTCAGCAATCCTGTGTTCACAGCTGGCGGTTGCGGCAACGGATGTGCCTAGTACGACCTTACAAACCATCACCGTAACTGCCAATAGCTCGGTACGTGAAAAGGTGCAAGAGGACGGCGTCGATGTCGAAGACTATACGCCTGCACAGCAAGCGAGCCATTTAAGCGATTTCTTAAATGTGGTTCCAGGCGTGACCATAGGTGGTACGTCATCGGTCAACCAGCGCATTCGTATTCGCGGTCTTGAAGATAGCAACCTAAAAGTCACCATTGATGGCGCGCGCCAAGAAGGCAAGTTGTTCTATCATATGGGCGATATCACCATTGATCCTGATTTGCTCAAACAAGCGGATGTGGCAGTGGGCAACAATTCTGTCACGCTCGGTAACGATGCACTTGGCGGCGCGGTTGCTTTTAAAACGGTCGATGCCGCTGACTTACTTAAACCTGGTCAAAAGATTGGTGCCAAGCTAAAAGCAGGTTATGCCAGTAATAATGATGAGCTATTGACGTCAGCCACGGTTTTTGGCGCACCATCTGATAATGTCGATTTATTGGCTTATTATGGCAAGCGTGATACCAGCTCAGGTGAAGACGGTGAAGGTCGTGAGTTGTTTGAAGACAGTGAGAGCGAGAGCTTCTTATTAAAAGCCGGTGCTTATGTTGGTAATGACCATCATGTAGGTGCAAGCTTTAGCCGTACTGAGAAAGAAGGGATTTTCCCATTCCGTCCAGATTTTCCGAGTCGCTCTGAGCCACCGATTCCGCAACAGGTAAAGCGCGATACTTATGGTATTGATTATAAGTTTAATCCTAGCAATCCGCTGATTGATATAGATACCAATGTGTATCAGACTAAAACCCGTATTTTGCGCGATTCTGAATATCTTACAAATCCAGGTTTCGATTTTAACGCTGAAGTCCAAACCACAGGCGCAAAAATCCAAAATACCAGTGATATCGCTACCAATGTTGGCACGCACAAGCTGATATCTGGAATTGAGCATTATAAAAAAGAGTCAGAGATGGAGCGCGACTTCGTCAAAAAAGGCTCAGATGAAGCAACCAATACTTCTGTTTATCTAGAAGACCAATGGCAAAATGGTAAGCTTACTTTAACGCCTGGTGTGCGTTATGACCGCTACAAATCTCCTGAGTTTATTTCTGGTGGCAAAACCTATGATAATGTCGTCGGTGCACTTGCTGCAAGCTATGAGATTGCACCACTAACGCAAGTATTCGCTAGCTACACACAGTTATTTAATGGTCCGGATTTAAGCCAAACAATCTTTAATTCGGATGGTGATAAAACGTACGTTAATAATGACTTAAAAGCAGAAGAAGGATCTAACGCTGAAGTAGGTATTATCACAACCTTGCGCGACCTAACAGTAGCTGGTGATGCACTGCAACTAAGCGGTAAATACTTTGAAACTGATATCGAAAACTATATTGAATTTGTGAGATCAGGTGGGACAAGACCGGGCTTGAACTGTGCAAATGGACAACCAGGTGGCGATTGCCAAGGTGTCATCAATAAAGATGAAGATTATAAGATCAAAGGCGTCGAGCTGGCTGCTGACTATAAAATGAATGACTTTAGTATGGGTTTGAGCTATTCGCGAGCGCGCAGTAAAGGCGACAAAACAGGCTATAGTATTCCATCAGTGACCGGAAGCAGCTCAGAATCAGGTGATAAATATATGGTCAATTTGGCTTATAGTCCAACGGAGACCACAGATATTGGCTGGCGCAGTACCTATGTCGCTTCAGTAATGCCAAATACTAGCGCGAATGATATTGAAAAACCAAGCTATGACGTTCATGATATCTTTATGAACTATTCGCCAAAACAAATTGAAGGACTAAAAGCGACGGTTGGCGTTTACAATCTTTTCGATGAAGCTTACGCTAGCCACTCATCTCGCCTAAACCCGATTGATGATGTTGCTACTGACTTCGAGCCAGGTCGTAATATCAAAGCGTCATTGACGTATCAGTTTTAAGCCTGTATTTATTTTCTAGTCGCAAAAGAGCCAGCTTTTTATAAAAAAGAGCTGGCTTTTTTATCACCATTTTTTGGCACTCAAGCTTTCTTTTTAAACATTACGCTTCGGCTGTAGCCCCATTAACCCTATATATTCATAAAGAATCAGCACTCATGACTTCACTTTCCTTCTCTTCTTTTGCATCGAATATACGCCGTATTTGTCTATGGATTCATCGTTATACTGGGCTTGTGATGGCAGGCTTTTTAATCATGGCTGGCATTACTGGCTCGTTATTGGCTTTCCATGCCGAGTTGGATGATGTGTTTAATTATAAATTGGCTAAGATTGAACGGCAAGATGCGCCACAGCTTCCTATTGAAACCCTGCACGATAAGGTGGTCGCCGCCTATCCAGAGTACAATTTTTCTAGTATGCCAACATCATTAGAAGCGGATAAATCTGCAGTATTTTCGGTCGATAGAGCCAGAGGTCAAAGCGCTAAAAATCAACCTAAAGCCTCGTTTCAAGAGGTTTATGTCAATCCTTATAACGGCGATATCGTAGGAACGCGTGATAAAGACGCATGGGCGTGGCGTAATACCATGTGGAAAGTGTTTTGGTTGCACCGTGATTTATTGCTTGGCGATATCGGTAAGCTGCTGCTAGGTGTGATAGCCCTTATTTGGACGATTAACTGCTTTATTGGCTTTTACTTGACCTTTCCTAGGGCGGTTAACAATAAAAAAGTGTCGCAAAAAACTGTACCTAAAACTGCGCCTAAAAAACGTACGTCTTTTATTAAGCGCTGGCTACCGGCGTGGAAAATCCGCCGCAAAACCAATACCTTTAAGTTCAATTATGATTTGCATCACGCTTTTGGTTTATGGTTGTGGCTGATGCTATTTGTCATTGCGTGGTCGAGTGTCGGTTTTAATTTAAAATCGGTCTATCAACCCGTGATGCAAGTAGTGGTCGGGTTTGAAGGTAGAGAGAGTAAAAGAGAAGAAAAAGGCAAATCAAAGACAACAGATAAATCGAGCAGGCAGAATAGGGTAGATGCTGCGTCAGTTATCAACTCAACGGCTGCGATTAATAAAGCCAATAGTATTGCGTATTTAACTGAGCAAGCGCATATTGCTGCGCAAAAAAACGGCGTAACCGTACAGCAGCCATTGGGGATCCGCTGGCTTGCGGAGGAGGGACAATGGCAAATGCGTTTTAAAACCGACAAAGACATCGGCTCGCACGGTGGTGCTTCGTCTATCACCGTGGCTGCGGCGACTGGCAAAGTTGAAAAAGTCACTTTCGGATATCAAAGCGTATTTGGTAATAAAATCGACCAATGGTTTTCAACCTTGCACATGGGGCATATTGGACAGGGTAACGCTCATTTACTGTATCAAATATTCTTAGCAATGATAGGGTTGGCCGTGGCAGTCTTGTCCGCTACCGGTGTGTATTTATGGGTTAAAGGTCGTCAAAGCCGATTAAAGCAAAAACTGACCATTAAAAATAAATTTTCAAACCATTACGGAAAACCAGCTATTAAAAAACAGCTATAAAACACCCCGTACTTAAACCGTATCGACAATCACGGGTCGCCCTTGATGGTTAAGGACAGTCACATCGACTTTATATAACTCTTTCATGGTTTTATGGGTGAGTACATCAACAGGCGCGCCGGTTGCCAGTACGCGACCCTCTTTCATCGTCACTACCGTATCGGCAAATTGCGCGGCTTGATTGATATCATGTAGGACAATCACCACCGTTTTTTGCTCATTATGGCTCAATTCGCGCAGCTCACGCATCAGACGGCCAGCATGATACATATCTAGATTGTTGAGCGGCTCATCAAGGAGTAGGTACGGCGTATCTTGGCAAACAATCATCGCAATCAGCACGCGTTGACGCTGACCCCCAGAGAGCGTCGATAAAAAGCGCTCCGCTAACGGCTCAAGCTCAAAGCGTTCGATAATGGCCTGCACTTTTTGCTGATCATCAGCAGTCGGTTGCCCTTGATGATAAGGGTAGCGCCCAAACATCAGCAGCTCATGCACACGCAGGCGACCTTGTACTTGGTTGTCTTGCCCGAGCATGGCTACGGTCTTAGACAGCGTTCGTGCATGACAGCTGACAATATCATGCTCCTCATTCCCTATAACGAAACTGACCTGTCCTGATTGTAGCGGTTGCAAGCGCGCCATCACTGAAAACAGCGTCGATTTACCCGCGCCATTTGGCCCTATTAAAGCAATCACTTGCGAGGGTGGTAAAGACAGGCTAATGTCATGCAGGATTTGCTGTTTGCCAATATGGTGGGAGACATTATTTATTTTAATCATAGCAGTTCTTGTTTTTAGAAAAGTTTAACCGTTGCGTTTTAAAAAGTCATCATTAGCGGCGATAGGTCATAAATATGAGTAATAAAAATACCAAGCCGCCTGCCAGTTCAATCACCACTGACAATACGCCTGCCATGCCGAGCACTTGCTCAAATATGGTTTGACCGAGGACCAAGCAAATCATCGCCACCAAGCTGACCAATATCAGACGCTCACTATGATACATATGGCGCGCGATACGATTGGTCAAGGCGCAGACCAGTAAGCCAAAAAAAGTCACCGGACCGACCAAGGCAGTTGCCGTAGCGACCAATACCGCAATGACGGTTAATAGCCCGAATGCGAGGCGTTGATAGTTGATACCAAGGTTAATTGCTTGTGGTTTGCCCAGCATCAAGACATCGCATTGATAGCGCCAGCGCCAGATAAATAGCGCACTGATGACGCAAATAACAAAGCTAATGCCCAAAAGCTGCGGATTAACCGTATTAAACTGTGCGTAACTGGCCGATTGGACAACCACGAAGTCATCGGGGTTAATGAGCCGTGCAACCAGCGCTGATAAGCTGCGAAATAATACGCCAAAGATAACGCCTACCAGTATCAGCCGCGTCAAATCCTGACTGCTTTTTGAAAATAACAGCCGAAACAACAATAAGGACGCGCCAAACATGAGGACGATTTCAAGGGTAAATTTGGTAATGGGGTTGATGCTGGTAAAACTAATTGCGCCTAAAAAGAACACCAATAAGCTTTGTAATAACACATACAGTGAGTCAAAGCCCAATAGCGACGGCGTCAAAATAGGATTGTGGGTTAAGGTTTGAAAGAGCAGGGTCGATACGCCAATCGCATAGCCGACGACCATTAGCGCCAGTAATTTTTTACCGCGTAATGGCAGGGCAAAGTCCCAATAGCCATTGACGTTAAGTGTCAAAAACAGCGTCATTGAGATAAGTAAAATAATAGCGGCAATGGATTTTGGATGACCAGCGATAAAGGTCCAAAGTTTTGCTAAAGGGTTGTGACGGCAAGTATCTTCAAGGCTGTCATTGTCTAAAGTAGCATTTGCTAGAGCGCTCTTTTTTGCCGAGCCAGTCTTGGTAGAATTGTCATTTATAAAGTTATGCTTAGACGATGAGAACATGAATAAATCCTACTATGCTACCTTTAATAATAACAACGCCAAGCTTATCTAATCAGACAACAGGACGAATAAATTAAGAAAAGTGTTAATAATCAGGCAGCGACAAGATTGCGCTAGGGCTTATTGCTCAGCAGGCGCACGTAATAACAACCATAAAAATATCACCGTGCCGACCACACCAAAAACTGTCGCCACAGGCACTTCAAAAGGGTAACGGATGGAGCGCCCGATAATATCACAAAGTAATACGGCTGATGCGCCCAAGAGCGCGACTGCGGGCAAGCTGCGACGTAATTTATCACCCATGATGCGGCTAACGATATTGGGTACGACCAAACCGATAAAGGGAATCATACCAACGGTTACGACGACGACAGCGCTCATCATCGCCACCATGCCAACGCCAAGCCACGTTACTTGCCGTTTACTAATCCCCAAGTTTAGCGCGATATTGTCGCCCAAACCGACGATGGTCAGTTTATCGGCGATAATATAAGCCAGCACGCACAGCGCGCCCGTCAACCAAAGTAGCTCGTAACGTCCGGCTAATACCGAAGAGAAGTCGCCAAATTGCCAAACGCTAAGCATCTGTAATGATTCAGTTTGGTAGGCGATAAAAGTGGTTATCGCCTCGATAATGCCACCAAAGACAATACCAATCAGTGGAATCATCAAAAAATCCGTCGGCGGAACGCGATGTATCAGCAGCATAAAGAGCATCATGCCCGCGACTGCCGCAATGGTTGCGACACCCATTTTGACCAGTAGCGCGCTGGCTGGGAATAATAAACTGACTACCAGTAATCCCAATGCGGCGCTTTGGGTCGCCCCAACCATCGAGGGTTCCACGAAGCGGTTTTTAAGCACCACTTGAATAATCATCCCAGCCACCGCCATCGCGATACCCGTCAAAATAATGGCAACGGTGCGCGGGATGCGGCTCACCAACATTAATGAGCTATCAGAGTTGGCGCTTTGACTGATAAGGCTTTGCAAAATACCTGACCACGAAAAATCTGCCACCCCAATGGATAAGCTTAATAACACCAAAAGCCCCATAATAATGAGGCTGGCTGTGTTTATTAACCACGGCGGTATCGCAGCGCGGCGCTTTTTATCACGGGCGTAGCGGCTGCCACTACTTGCACTCGGCTGCCAGCTTGATGGCGCAGCTGGCAGAGTAGAGCTGGTTTTAACGCTGGCTTGAGCACGAGGTGAAAATAATGGCATAACGGCTACTGGCTTACGAATAGGGTGTGAAAATTTTTATGGACAGCAATAACTGTCATAGGCAACAGCTGCTACTTGTATCTTGTGTAGCGTTAAAATTTATTTTGCCTTAGTAAAGGCGTTTTTAATCGTCGTTAAATCCTGTAGCCACTGATAATAACCACCAAAGGCTAAGTAAGAGTCTGGGCTTAGATACACCACTTGGTCTTTATCCCATGCAGTGGTTTGCGCCACCAATGGGTTGTCCAATACGGCTTTGGCACCCGCACCATCTTCACCGATTGCAGCGCTACGATCGACGACGAACAACCAATCTGGATTGGTCTTTTGTATGTATTCAAATGAGATAGGCTGACCGTGACGCGCATCAGTGATTTTATCATCTGCCATTGGAATATCTAATACGCCGTGAATAAAACCATAACGCGACTTATCACCATAGGCTGACAGCTTATTGCCATTGACCATAACCACCAAGCCTTTGCCTTTATTTTCTTTGGTTAAGGCTTTGGTCTCGTCAATCAGCGTGTCAATATTGCCTTGCAATTTTACTGCTTGATCGCTTTTGCCAAATAACGCGCCCAAATCGTGTAGGCGCTGCTTGCTTGACTCATAGATATTTGCCGTATCGATGCTCATATCCAGCGTGGGTGCGATACTCGATAGCTCATTGTATTTTTCTGCCATACGCGAGCCGATCAAAATTGCTTGCGGCTGCATGGCGTTCAACGCTTCAAGGTCAGGCTCGAATACCGTGCCGACTTCTTTAGGATCAGGATGTACTTTTGACTGTAAGTTATCTAAATGTAGCCCACTTGGCATACCGTCAACTGCCACGTCAAGCGCCGCCAAATCTTGCATCAAGGTCATATCATAAACGACCAATGGTGATGGATTCATGGCCAAATCGACTTTACCTTTTACCGTATCAACTGCGATGGTCGCAACAGAAACGTTGTCATTTTCAGCCACATTCGAGGCCGCATCAGCCGTTTGGTTTTCAGCTTTGGTTTCTGTTATCTCATTATCACTTGAGTCAGGCGAGCTACAACCCGCTAAGCCAACACTAGCAATGAACGCGGTCATCATGGCGGTCAATAATGGACGTTTAACATGGGGGCTTGCAGTACGATTAGAACATAAAGTAGTAGACATAAATAACTCGGTATATCAAAGGTTTGGTTGGTATTGTTATAAAAATGCTAAAAAAACAGCAGAATAATGCTAAAAAATAGCGGCTTTATAATTAAAGTTTTACGATCATTTGCTATTTTCACTATAAAAACAACTGCCATGATAAAGTAATTGAGACTTATTATCAATATTAACGATAATGGTTTTTATTAACTGACTTTTCGTTCATTAACTTTTTAGTTTTAAACAACTTTGCGCAAGAACTTTTCTTAAGATAGGCAACAAAAAAACAGAGAGATTAAAAATTTACTATTGATAATAGTTATCGTTTGCATTATTATCTACGCCATTCTATAACGGTTAAATGTTAGGGTGTTATGAGTTCAACGGATTTAGAAGCGCCACCACTCAGATTGATACTTATCGCTATTATTTTAGTGGTCGGGCTACACCTGCTTACCGCAATCGCTTTGGTGATCATCAAAGCGGCTACGCTTAAAGATGAGCCTATTAAAGAGACGCCGCCGCTTGAAATCCAAATGGTCACATTACCTACTGAACCCATCGAAAACATGGTTACTGAGGTAGAGGAAGTGCCGCAAAGTAAAGCTGAATCTATACCAGCGCCTAAACCCGAACCAAAAACGCAGCAAAAAATGAAAGCGGTTACGCCAGTAGATCCAGTGGTAATAGAAGAAGAACCAATCGTTCAGAAAGAAAAACCTGTACAGGCGCCGCCTATAAAAGAACCACCTGTAAAGAAAAAAATAGAAGACAAGCCACCAGTTATTGATAAGTCAGTTGCTGACGAACAGCGCCGTATAATAGCTGCGCAGGCAGAAAAGGCGGCGCAACAAGCTGAACGTCAAGCGCAAGCAAAAGCACTGCAAGAAGCGCAGGCGCAAGCGGCTCGTGACGCTCAAGCGCAGGCAGACGCCAATGCCGCCAAAGAGGCGGCGCAAAAGGCAGCGCAAGCAAAGGCTGAAAGAGAAGCTGCAGCCGCTGCTCGAGCAAAAGCAGAGGCTGCAGCCAAAGCTGCGGCTGCGGCAAGTAATGAGCCTGTCAACTTTACCGCCAGTGCTGCGAACTGGGCATCGGCGCCAAACTTTAGCTTTCCTGACCGCGCCGCTCGCCGCGCCCGTTCGGGAGATACGCTCAACGTGGTGTTGGTATTAAGAGTCAATAAACAAGGCGGTATCGATAGCGTACGTGTGGCCCAATCGTCAGGAAATCCGCTGTTAGATAAAGAAGCACAGCGCCAAGTGCGTTCAGGTAAATTCAAACCCTTTACCAAAAACGGCGCGCCAGTGGTCGGCAATGTCACTCTGCCAATTGCCTATGCGGTTCCTTAAATATAAAAGACTGGGTGTAGAAAAGCGCATTTATACAAGCAGATATAAAACAACCGACACATAAAAAATATAGTGAAATACAGCGAAATATAGAGAAATATAGCAACGATGTACGAAAATAGTTATCAAAACTCGTACTGCTAACAATCATAAAATGACAAGTAACGACATCCCACATTAAGGAGTCTGATATGGACTTTACAACCTACTGGCAATATAGCGATATGGTGACCAGAACCTTATTCTTTTTGCTTCTTGTTTTATCTATTGCCTCTTGGGTGACGGGTATCATTCGCATATTGCAAAGTCGCAAACTGGCAGCTAGCGTCGCCGATGATTTGAGTGCGCAGATTCATAGTAAGCAGGCCAGTTTGGTTGAAAGCGATGCCGCGTCTCGGCGTTTGGTAATTGAGCAGACGTTACTCAAGCATATCGGTCGCTATCGTTTTGCCAGTGAGCGCGGCTTGCCGATACTTGGTACGACAGCAGCAATCGCGCCGTTTATCGGTCTGTTTGGCACGGTGTGGGGTATTTTCCATGCGCTGCATAATATCGGTGTCAGTGGTCAAGCAGGATTAGGACAAGTCGCAGGACCTGTCGGTGAGGCCCTTATTATGACCGGTTTAGGGATTGCTGTTGCGATTCCGGCGGTGGTGTTTTATAACCTTGCGATACGTATCAATCGCCTCGTCATGTATCACGCCAATGATAGAGCGCATGATTTATTGGCACAATCTAGCGAGCTTGCTGCAGTGCAACAAGCGCCAATTCAAAAGCCAGCAGTCCAACGTGATACTACTAATCAAGTAACGCAGTTAACGAAGCAGGCAAATGCAGATAAACAAGCTGAGCATTATCATAAATCCGCACCATCGCAGTTGTAGTGATGGTTCAGTAGAGATAATAAGCCAAAAAAGCACGAGCAGAAAAGACGACAATTAACGGTATTGAGAACAATTATGGCATTTCAATTGGGTGACGATGACAGTCAAAGCATGAATGAGATGAACCTTATTCCGCTTATCGATATCATGCTGGTATTGATGATTATCTTTTTATTGACAGCGACCGTACTGAATCCAACGGTGCCATTGGATTTACCGAAAACCAGTGCCGAGGTCAATGAAACACCGCCCGAGGCCATTCAAATTAGCATCGATAAAGATGCGGGTTTGTTTTGGGATGACAAGCCTATCAGTATAGAAGCATTGGAAAAGCGTCTGCAACAACAATCAGCAAACGGCAAAGATCCTTCTATCCAGCTGCGTGCCGATAAAGAAAGTAGGTATGATACCGTGGCGCAAGTATTGGCGGCGGCCAGTCAAGCAGGATTAACAAAGGTGGCTTTTGTTAACGAATAAGGTTTAAACGACTGATTAATAAGTAGGTTATCGGTGAAAATAGCTTTTAAAACAATAAGCTAGCAAGATAAATAAGTAAGCTTAGTAATAAGAAAATAACCACGACAATAACAAGAATAATTAAAATAATAAACTTTCTCTCCCGCCTCGCTTGGGCAACCTTGCGAGGTTATCTTTTTTTAGCAACCTTTAACCTAAGTCAGTAGATATATGGCATTCGGTAGGTGATATAGTGAGTGAAAATTAATATCGATACATCATGCACTGCTGATATCAGTTTTTCTTGCTTGCTGTGCCTACGCAGACAGAGACTACAAAAAATTGATATCAGCAATACCGTCGCGTTTTCAGGATATTTTGACTATATAGCGAGCATTAATCATAGTAATTACCAAGCATAACCAAATGGGCGATAACCGTAGCCAAAACGTCCAGGTCCATAACCGAACGGATAGGGCGAACGCAGATAATCAAGGTCGCGCTGGCGCATATAATAGTAGCGTCCTTGTGCGTAGGCTTCTTCAAGCTTTTCGATGCCTTCGAGCGGACAGACAGGCTGCCAATCATAACCTTCGCGGCCAAGTTTATAAGCATTGAGCTCGGTACAGTAGTTTTTTAGTCCTTGCTGACGACCTTGCTCCCACAATACGCGGTTTGGCGTTGCGCCAACGACACTTGCGCATTGATTGGTATAATTGCCAAAGTAAGCACCTGAGCGTCCATGAAGTCCATCGACATAGCCGACTTCTTGCCAGTTACTATTTTGGCATTGTTCGGGCGTCAGACTTTGGGTGGTCGCGCAGCTCGATAAAGTCAGTAAAGCTACGCCTACTAGCGAGATGGTCAGCCCAGAGTTACCCATAAGTTTGCCGACACTTTTACTTACTGATGCAGCAGTCGATGAGTTTTGTTTAAGAAGATAATTCATAATAAACCTGCGCGCGTTTAAAATTATGGTTTATCATAGCACTTTTTTAGGCGACCAACTTTTTGCATCTTGTTACTGAATCAGTGGTTTTATGTACTAAGTATTTGATATGTCACTATAAATAGCAAGGCGTTGGTAAATATCAGGTGTGCCTAGCAGCTAGCCCTTTATAGAAGATAGTATTTACGAGCGCTTGATTTTTAAAGGTTTACGCTCATTATAAGCGACTAGATAGTCGCCGTTTATATTTAAGCTGTTATATAAAGAGCCCCGCTGATAGGTTATTCAGCCCGTTTTAATCACTAGCACACCATTAATTTTGTTAAAAGGTCAGACTGTTATGGGAATGTGGATTGCGATCGCCATTGTACTATTCGTATTAGGGAGTATGATGGCGCTCAAACCTAGCGGTATCGACCAGCGTTTGGATAAGCTGCGTATGACGGCGCGCCGTTTGCAGCTCAATCCCAAGTTAGTTACTTGCCCTGATTGGGTAAAAGGCAAGGACAATGAGTATGGTCGCGGCATGATTGGGCAATATGGTTTGGTGCTCGATAATGTCAAGCTGCCATTAACTCGCTATCAGGTGCTAGATGGACAATGGCGTCCGGCTAGCAATGCCAGTAGCGACAACAACAGCTTAAACAATACCTTACCTGTACAAGCCAATTTTAGTTTAGATAAAGAGCCTTTAGCGCTGCCCGCTAGCATTGAACCATTTGTAAAAGCATTATTGGTTAAGTCGAATAGCATTATTATTTATTGGGAAGATATTGCTTATGTGCGTCCGGCGACCAATCCTGCTTATCAGCAACAAGCGATTGAAAGCGACTTATTAATCATGAAAAAGAACCTTGAGAAATGGGCATCACAGATGCAAAAGTCGGCATAAAAATCGCACGGCGCTAGTAAAACATTTTTTCGTCTCCATAAAGAGGCAATATGCAAGTCCTTTTGGCAAACTCTCAGTCATTTTAAGTTGACAGCTTAACGCTTAGCAGTGTAACGTCTTTATAACTGTATCTATGCGTTATGGTTATTGTTTGTTTTATAACCGTTTTTATCGGCAGCCATTACTACAATAATTCGCTGAGCCATTATAACTAACTATTATAAATTGCCAGCTGCCGAGTTTATCCTTATTTTAATTTACTTATTATGGTGTCGTCACTTATGGCAAAAACCGCAACCAAAAAAAGCCCAGCCACGGCAAAAGACCAACCCACAGGCAAGTCTTTGGTAATTGTAGAATCACCCGCCAAGGCAAAAACCATTAACAAATACTTAGGCGACGACTTTATCGTCCGCTCAAGTATCGGTCATGTCCGTGATTTGCCAGTGGGCGCGAGCAAAAGTGCGAAGAAGCCAGCGGCGAGTAAAAAAGATGACAGCCTAAGCAAAGAAGAAAAAACCCAGCAGGCATTGGTACGGCGCATGGGCGTTGACCCAGAACATAACTGGGCGGCTGTCTATGAAGTATTGCCTAATAAGACTAAGGTTATCAAAGAGCTAAAAGCCTTGGCCAAAGATGCTGACAAAATCTATTTGGCGACGGATATGGATAGAGAAGGGGAAGCGATTGCTTGGCATCTCAAAGAAGTTATCGGTGGCGCAGACAGTAAATATGAGCGCGTGGTCTTTAATGAGATTACCAAATCCGCCATTCAAAATGCCTTTAAGCAACCATCGAAACTCGATATCGACCGCGTTAACGCGCAGCAAGCGCGGCGCTTTTTAGACCGCGTCGTTGGTTTTATGGTATCGCCGCTACTTTGGCAAAAAGTCGCTCGCGGTCTGTCAGCAGGTCGCGTGCAGTCGGTTGCCATGCGTTTGGTCGTCGAGCGTGAGCATGAGATTCGCGCCTTTATCCCAGAAGAATACTGGCAGATTCACGCCGATACTCACGTTGCTGATAGTAAAGCCAAAAAAGTGGCAGACGCTGAGCACATTGCGATTCGTCTAGAGGCAACGAAGCAAGGCGGCAAAACGCTAAAGCTTGTTAATAAAGAGCAGACCGATAAAGTCCTAGAAGTGCTTAACTCAAACGACTTTATCGTGAAAGAGCGCGAAGAGAAGCCAACACAGTCGCGTCCAAGTGCGCCGTTTATCACCTCGACATTGCAGCAAGCCGCCAGTACGCGACTGGGTTTTTCAGTTAAGAAAACCATGATTTTGGCGCAGCGTTTATACGAAGCTGGTCATATTACTTATATGCGTACTGACTCGACTTTCTTGTCTGGTGATGCATTAGCCGCCGTGCGTGGCTATATCGACGACAGTTATGGCAATAAATACGTGCCAGAAAAGCCAAACTTCTATGGCAATAAGCAAGGCGCACAAGAGGCGCATGAGGCGATTCGTCCGTCTAATGTCAATATGAAATCGGCGCAGTTAAAAGGGGTTGAGCGTGATGCCATTCGTCTATATGAGCTGATTTGGCGTCAGTTTGTCGCGTGTCAGATGACGCCTGCGAAATACTTATCCGTGAATCTGTTCGTCGCTGCCGGCGATGTTGAGCTAAAAGCACGCGGTCGCACCCTAGTGTTTGATGGCTTTACTAAAGTCATGCCACCAGCGAAGACTGACGATACTTTATTACCTGATGTCAAACAAGGTGATAAGTTAACGCTCGATAAGCTCGATCCGAGTCAACACTTTACCAAGCCGCCACCGCGCTACACTGAGGCAAGCCTTGTCAAAGAGTTAGAGAAGAAAGGCATCGGTCGTCCATCGACTTATGCGTCTATCATCTCGACCATTCAAGATCGCGGTTATGTGAAGCTTGAAAATAAACGTCTATTTGCCGAAAAAATGGGCGATATTGTCACCGATAGATTGACCGCCAGTTTCCCAGATTTGATGGATTATACTTTTACCGCTGCGCTAGAAGACAAGCTTGACCATGTTGCTGAAGGCGATACCGACTGGAAAGATGTCCTCGATAACTTTTATGGTGACTTTAAAAAGACCCTAGATCGTGCCAAAGAAAAAGACGGCATGCGTCCGAATGATCCAACCGATGTGCCAGACGTCCATTGCGATATTTGCGATCGTCCGATGCAGCTACGTACCGGCTCAACGGGTGTATTCTTAGGCTGTACTGGCTATAATTTACCGCCAAAAGAGCGCTGCAAAGGTACCAAGAACTTGATGCCGGTCGAAGCGTTTGCCAATCTTGATGATAGCGACAGCGATGACGAAGCGGCCGAAGTTAAAGATTTGATGGAGAAAAAACGCTGCCCGAAATGCGGTACGGCCATGAATGGCTATATCGTCGACGGTGGTCTTAAGCTGCATATCTGCGGTAATAACCCAGATTGCGACGGCTATATCTTAGAAGAAGGAAAGTTTGAAGTACCGGGTTCAGATGCGCCAACCATCGACTGTGACAAATGTGATGGACAGATGGAGCTAAAAACCGGACGTTTTGGGCCATACTTTGCTTGTCAGAAATGTGACAATACCCGCAAAGTGCTTAAAACTGGTGAAGCGGCACCGCCGCGTATGGAGCCAATCCATATGCCGGAGCTAAAATCGACCAAGCATGATGATTACTTTATTTTGCGTGAAGGGGCGGCTGGGATGTTCTTAGCGGCGTCTAAGTTCCCAAAAGTACGCGAAACCCGTCCACCAAAGCTGGCTGAGCTACGCGAAATCAAAGATAAGATGGAAGACAAGTTCCAGTATCTGTTTAAAGGTCCAGATGAAGATCCAGATGGTAATCCAACCATTTTGCGCTGGTCGCGGAAGAAAAAAGAGCAGTATATCGGCTCTGAAAAAAACGGTAAGGCTACCCGTTGGGGCGTGTACTGGCGTAATGGTGAATGGGTAGAAGAGTAAAACCTTTTGCCTTTAGATCAATAATGTATAGCCATAAAAAAACCTCTTAGATAATCTAAGAGGTTTTTTTGCTATTAACTTTTAGGCTATTAGTTCTTCTCGATGATACCGCAAGCAACGCGCTCGCCTGAATTACCCGCTGGCTGACTCTTATAATCATCAGCACCGCTATGGACGATAAAGGCTAAACGGTTAACACTGTATTTACCCGCATCAGCGGCAGAGATTTTCTTATTCACATAGTTGATAGTAGCAACGCCATTCGCATCGGCGGTTAAGTTCGGCAAATCTCCTGGATGACCATTCATATCATCAGGATGAGAGTGCGGTTTTTTGTCTGGATTAAAGTGACCACCAGCCGCTTTACCCATATCGGCACAGCTACCGGTTTCATGAATGTGCAATGCCACAGTCTTGCCGGGCTGCAAATTCATCAGCTTACCATAAACTTGGACACCGCCATCGACTGGGCGTAAAAACACTTGACCCACTTCATTTTTATTACCAGCGACTGCATTGATCGTAGATTTTAACGCAGGTTGGTTAAGTGGATTGCCCGTTTGCATTTGACCTTTGACGGTTTGGCAACCTGTCATCGCTAGAGCTGAACCACATAATAGCGCACTTGCAAGCATCGTCTTATTCATTATTATCTCCATTTATATTTATTTGTTGTGATAAATTTCTGTTATTTATTAAAATACTCAAACATTGCTCAATGTCGCAATCAGTATAGCTAAGTTTTAAATATAACTATTCATCAAATGCGCAACAATCAGTTAATAAATGTAAATAACGTATGCGTTTGAAAAAGGTTTACAGCGTTTTCTTTACTTCGTTTTTCCAAATGAGTGTTTCGCCGGTTTCGAGTTTTTGCGTCAATAGATAATAGGGTAAGCTTGAGGAATCGGGATTGGCATTTGCTAATCTTTGTAAGGTTAATTGGCTTTTGCTTAACTGTTCAAGCTCACGAATTTTATCTTCAGCAGCTTCACGTTTAGGACTACATCCCATCATAGTTTGCGGGCTTGAACCAATCAACAATTTATTGTCAGGCGTTAAAATGTAAGAACCACCAACCCCATTACAATCAGAGTTAAAGCCAACGTGATGCTCATCGTTATATAGTGGGTAAGCAAAGTAGGCAGTCACTGGAAAATCTGGACGACTAAGCTCAACGATGGTGTTTTTATTGCTATTGACCGCGCTTACTAGTCGCCATTGATATTCTTTTAGAAAATCATAAGTAATGGGTGGTCCTGTTACTGGTTGTAGGCTCTTAAGTGTACCTTCGAATATAAGCTGCTTGTCCTGAACATTTAATGCTAATTCATAAGGTTTAGGCTTTGTTGAAATGAGTTTATTCAAAAAGGAGAATGATTTTGATGGTGTTTGTGGAGATGGCGAAATGATTCTAAGGTTAAAATGTCCTCTACTATATTTAGGGAATAATTGGTCTAAATACTTAAAGATATTGCTGGCTGCTTGTTTATCAGTTATTAAGCAAGAAGGTTGGGTAACGGCCGTTACACCGTATGAGCTGTAAGTATAACCATGATAACCATCATGGTTTAAGCGGTAGCGCTGGCAGTCATATTTAAATACTAAATTGCTCGGACGTACATCAAGCATTAACGGCGGTACAGTATCTAAATCGTTAACAATACCCTGATTGTCTATCCAGCGCACCAGCTTCCAATCAAAGCGATTGACACTTTCAACATTTATCACTTGCTCAGATAGTATGGGAGCAGAAGTGCTAGAGCCAGTTACCATTGAGTTAGCAGAGGTAGAGTTATCTTTTGCAATATTAGACTGACAACCTATTAGCGCTACCGGAAGCGAAACAGCGAGCAATAAGGATAGAGTTAAGCGCTTTAAAATCAGGTGGTTTAACATTATGGCTATTACCAAATAAACATTTGTCTAAAATATAGCACAGGGTCTTAACCAGATTGTTTTTTATTATTGCCAAAAAAAAGCCCCCCATCATGACGATGAGCGGCTTTTGAATGTACAAGACTAGGTTAAGATTAGTTATGCAGCGCTTTGCTTGAGGTTTTATCAACTGTCACTTTGGCAGGTTTAAGCGGCACTGGCATACTGACCAAAGCAACTTTTAATATCTCATCAATCGTCGCTACTGGCTGAATGGTCAAGCCTTCTTTGACATTATCAGGGATGTCGGCCAAGTCACGCTCGTTGGTCGCTGGAATCAACACATGCTTGATACCACCGCGATGCGCAGCAAGTAGCTTCTCTTTGAGACCACCGATGCGTAGGATTTTACCGCGTAAGGTAATCTCGCCTGTCATCGCAATATCTGGACGAATGGCAATGCCCGTCAAGGCAGAAACCAGCGCTGTCGTGAGCGCACCACCAGCTGATGGACCGTCTTTCGGGGTCGCGCCTTCGGGCATGTGCACGTGGACGTCAGTGGTTTTAAAGGTCTCGTAATCAATCCCTAAGCTGTCACCGCGAGCACGTACTACGCTCATGGCAGCACGAATCGACTCTTTCATCACATCGCCAAGTGAACCGGTAAAGCTCAGCTCGCCTTTACCTTTCATCGCCACCGCTTCGATGGTTAATAGCTCGCCACCGACTTGTGTCCAAGCAAGACCAGTCACACGACCAATCTCAGGCTCTTCTTCTGCCAGACCGTAGTCATATTGATGCACACCTAAATAGTCATCGATGTTTTTGTCATCGACTACTACCAGCTCGCGTTCTGCTTTCTTCGGAGCGCGTGCACCATGGGTTTCAACCGAACCGCGAACCACTTTACGGCAGATTTTATTGACTTCACGCTCAAGGTTACGCACCCCGGCTTCACGCGTATAGCTACGCACGATGCTGTGCAGTGCTGCTTCAACGATTTCAATTTCGCCTTCTTTAAGGCCATTATTTTTAATCGCTTTCGGCACGAGATATTTCTGCGCGATATTGACCTTTTCTTCTTCGGTATAACCCGGCAGACGAATAACTTCCATACGGTCAAGCAGGGCAGGTGGAATATCCATGCTGTTAGCGGTACAGATAAACATCACTTGCGATAAATCTAAGTCCATATCTAAATAATGGTCGTTAAAGGTATCGTTCTGTGATGGATCTAGCACTTCAAGCAATGCTGACGCTGGATCGCCGCGGAAGTCTTGCGCCATCTTATCGATTTCATCCAATAAAAATAACGGGTTTTTGACTTCGGCTTTCGCTAATGACTGCACGATTTTACCCGGCATCGCGCCGATATAAGTACGGCGATGACCACGAATCTCTGCTTCATCGCGGACGCCACCAAGTGCCATACGCACAAACTTACGACCCGTGGCGCGCGCAATCGACTCACCCAATGAGGTTTTACCGACACCCGGAGGACCGACTAAACAAAGAATCGGACCGCGCAGTTTTTTCACCCGCGATTGTACGGCGAGGTATTCTAGGATGCGGTCTTTCACATCTTGCAAGCCATAATGGTCTTCGTCTAAGACGGTTTTCGCTTTATCTAAATTGATAGATACTTTGGTCGTCGCATTCCACGGCGTATCCAAAATCCATTCAATATAATTGCGCACCACTGATGATTCACTCGATGCAGGCGGCATCATTTTAAGTTTTTTCAGCTCTTGCTCGGCTTTTTTGCGCACATCTTCTGGCAAGTCAGCATCTTCTAAACGCTGCTCAAGCTCAGCCACATCATCTTCATCGAACGCGCCGTCATTCATATCTGACAGCTCGTTTTTGATAGCTTTCATCTTCTCATTTAAGAAGTATTCGCGCTGATTGTCTTCCATTTGCTGACGAACGGCATCTTGGATATCTTGCTCGATATTTTGCTCAGCGCTTTGTTTAACGAGATATTCGGTCAAGGTATTGATGTGGGTTTTGATATCGTCTTCTTCTAAGAACGACTGCTTAATATCCAAATCCATCGACACGCGGGTTGAGATGAAATACACCAGCTCAAGCAAATCATCGATGCGTTTCGCCACGCGAGTTAGCTCACGAGCATTACGCAGACGAGCATCGGCATAGCCTTCAAATAACGTCGTTAAGGCTTGAATGGTGTTTTTTTGTTGGCTCTCACTCATGCTGATATCGAGATCAGCACGCGTAAAGCTTGCCATCAATAGCTCGTCGTGATTTTCAATATTATCAACGCGCGCACGGTATTGACCTTCGATCAATACTTTGATGCAATTTTCATCGCTATCATGCGGCATAGTGCTGACGATGCGGCACACCGTTCCGTACTGATACAAGTTATCTTGATCAATATCTTCAGTTAGCGAGTCTTTTTGCGCCACGACCAATACTTTATTGCCGTATTCAGCTTGTGCCAATTCCACGGCTTTTACCGACGGCGCACGGCCGACAAATAAGGCAATTTGCATATGCGGATAAACAACCACATCACGCAGTGCTAGTAGCGGCAGATAACTCTCTTCACCGTCTTTTGCCTTAACGTTTTCAGCTTCGATGTCTGCAGCGCTGTCCTGAATAGTTTCAGACGCCGAGACGTTTTCTAAGGTATCGTCAGATGAAGTGTTTAGCGCATTATCATCAGCAACGTTAGATGAAACGTCGACATCGATGTCGATATTGTCTTGGGCAATTTTATGTTCACTCATATATTCTTCCTCGTTCACCAGACTTGTAAAGTCAAGTTAGTGGTTCATGTTTAGATAAATGGTGCTGCTAAATGAAATTGCAAGGCTATATGACGAGCCGTCATGACAATCATGACAATATTGTGTCTTTATTTGCAGGGTCGCTCCTGTCTACTAAGTTTTGCGCGTGGGATTTATGGCTAAAATCAGGTAAAATGACGCGCGTCTTAACCGCTCCGTTCAAATAGTAATGGTATAAATTGAAGTGTGGGTTAAAACGCGAGGGCGTAATAAATAGGTCGGCAATGTGATAATAGCGTGCCAATAGTCAATAGCGGACCAAAAAACATAAGGTAAGGGGCGAGAATATGACCATCAATGCGGTGCTACTAGCGGTAGTCATCATGCTAGGCCTGTCTTTGGCGCGGGTACACGTGGTACTCAGTTTGTTAATCGGGGCGCTGGCAGGTGGGTTGATTGCGGGCCTTGGTATGACCGATACCTTAAATGCCTTTCAAGAAGGTATCCGTAATGGCGCGCAAATCGCGTTGTCTTATGCCTTGTTGGGCGCTTTCGCGGTAGCGATTGCGCATTCGGGCTTACCGCAATCTTTGGCAGGGGCGGTGATTAAACGCATTGATGCTGGCGGGGCAGGTATAGGTGCAGGCGGCATGATTAAATACATGCTGTTTGCAGGGCTCGTCACCATGAGCTGCTTTAGCCAAAACTTAATCCCGATTCATATCGCCTTTATTCCTCTGCTTGTACCGCCTTTATTGCTTGCCTTTAACCGCATGCAAATCGATAGACGCCTGATTGCCTGTCTGATTACTTTTGGTCTGGTGACCACGTATATGTTTATCCCTTATGGCTTTGGCGATATTTATCTTAATCAAATCATGCTTAAAAACGTCGGTGAAGCCGGTATTGATGTATCGAATATTTCGGTCACCAAAGCTATGGCGATTCCGGCACTTGGTATGCTCGTTGGTTTGCTAGTGGCGGTATTTATCAGCTATCGTAAGCCGCGCCAGTATGCCCAATTAGCCATTGATAAAGAGGCTCGCGATGCGGTAGTAGAAAAAGACGCGTTAAGCAAAACAGCTGCCGATGCCCAAACGCAAAGTAAAATGAAAACCATCGTAGCGCTAATTGCTATTGTGACTGCCTTTGTCGTACAGCTTTATACCGATTCATTATTGCTCGGCTCGATGTTTGGTTTTGGCGTGTTTATGGCAACGGGCGTGGTCAAATGGCGTGACGCCGATACCGTTTTTAATGACGGTATTAAGCTCATGGCGATGATTGGCTTTATTATGATTACCGCCCAAGGCTTTGCCGAAGTGATGAAAGCGACTGAGCAAATACAGCCGTTGGTTGATGGTGCGGCGTCATTGTTTGCGGGTAATAAAGCGATGGCTGCATTTATTATGCTATTGATTGGCTTGATTGTGACCATGGGTATTGGTTCGTCTTTTTCAACTATTCCTATTTTGGCGGCGATTTATGTACCACTATGTATCTCTTTAGGGTTCTCACCTTTAGCAACCGTGGCGATTATTGGTACAGCTGGCGCGCTTGGCGATGCCGGTTCGCCAGCGTCAGACTCGACGCTTGGACCAACCTCTGGTCTAAACGTTGATGGTCAGCACGACCATATCAAAGACAGTGTGGTACCAACCTTTATCCATTACAATATTCCGTTATTGGTATTTGGCTGGATTGCGGCGATGGTGTTGTAAAGCTATCAAAGTTAAGTAGAGTTTGGTGTAGGCTAGATTTTTAACCCAACTTTAAAATGTCAATTACCTTGTTATTAAACTGATTCTCTACAAAAAAATCGCCTTAAAAAAAATAAACAGACCTGCCGAAAGCAAAGCAATAAAAATAGTAAAGATGACAGGAATGTCCAAAAAATCATCCCACCTAATGACGGCGGTGCATGCATCGCCATCATACCGAAACCAAATAAAAATAAAATGCTAGTCAACAGCATAGCGAAGAACTTCCAGCGACTATCCATATATAAATCCATAGTTACCAGTAGGCTTAAGTGAAACAGCATCGCCATTATTAATATAACGACTAATTCTATAGGATAGGGGTGCGGAGGAGGAATATTCTGAACGTGAAGTAAATAGGGATCTGTGCTAAAACCTAACGTGATAATAAGACCGACGAAAATGATCCACAAGATAGTAAAAACTACCCTTAGTGGTTTTGAGCGAAAGTAGCTCATTGTTGTCTTTGCAAATCCTTTATGGGTCTTTATTGTCATCTTCAAAATCCCCAATCTCACCAGTTAAACTAGCCAAAAAAGCATCACTGTCAGCCAGTAATTCATTTAAGCGTTCTTCATTGATAAGCATTCCCAATTCATCAGAACTAAAGGGCTGCTCTTGACTGTAAGATAACTGCTCTCTAGTGACTTCTGTTTTTTCTAATTGTCCCAAATGTTGCTCAACATTCTCGGCACTAGACTTGTCATCAGGGGTTTTATTATTAGTCATCAAAACCACCTCAAGCCACTTGGTGTTATCAAACCATCTAAAGGCACATCCCACGCTTGGCGCTCAAGCTGCTCAACCACTTGAAAATCATAGCACCAACCAATTTTCAATGGTTTTTTTAACCCTGCCTGATGGCTTTTACCAAGGGTTGTATCATAAAATCCACCACCCATGCCCATACGATTGCCGCTTTTATCAACCGCCACGAGCGGACAGATAATCACATCTAATTCGTGTGCCCAAAGTAACCTGCGATGATGGTTTTGCTTCATACCTAAGCTGTGAATGCGCGTCAGTATATTCAGCAGTTTCGACTGATAAATAGGTACAAAGCGCAGACGTTTATCATCATTACCATTTTTAGTACGACCGAGCGAACCAACCACAGGCAGATACGGCTGATAATTCGAACGTATAATCCAGTCCAACAGTGGCTGAGTGGGCAGCTCACCAAAGCCATCATAATATAAGCCAATCTTTGCATGCGGCGGTAAGCGTTGTTGCAATTTAATTAAATGTAAGCTTGCCATGCGCGCATATTGTCTACGCTCGCCAGCTGTTAATTGCCGACGCTGGCGGGTAAATTGTCGTCTGGGTGGATTAGCCAAGCTATCAGCGACTTTAACCTCCTTTTTAGAGCGAGCGTCATCAGCCGATAACTCAGATATCGAATCAGATAATGCAGTAGCAGATTGTTGTTGGCTGGTGTTTTTAGACATCAGTTAGCCTCACGGACTTGGAGAAATTTGTCAAAAGTCATGCTATCATAACGCCACTTTACAGCGTATTTTCCTTTATGTGCAGCGTGTGTTGCACTTTTTTCAAAGCAGCTATACAACAAACCATCAAAGAGGGTAGTTATGTCGACACAGAATCAGGCAACTCGTACCGAAAAAGATACTATGGGTAACGTGGAAGTCCCAGCTGACGCTTATTGGGGTGCGCAAACTCAGCGTAGCCGCGAGAACTTTAAAATTGGTGGCGAGACATTGCCACGTCCGATGATTGAAGCAATGGCGCTAGTGAAAAAAGCCGCTGCCATTACCAATGCTAGCCTTGAGCGTATCGAAGGCGATAAGCGCGATTTAATCGTGCAAGCTGCTGATGAAGTTATCAACGGTGGTTTAACGGATCAGTTCCCACTCGTAGTATGGCAGACAGGTTCTGGTACCCAGTCAAACATGAACATGAACGAAGTGTTGGCAAATCGTGCCAACGAAATCGCAGGGAACGCGCGCGGCAGCTACACGCCGATTCACCCGAATGACCATGTTAACCATGCACAGTCTACCAACGACAGCTTCCCAACCGCGATTCGTGTGGCGGCTGCCCGTCAGATTAACAGCCTGCTTATCCCAGCGGTAAAAGTACTACGCGATACGCTAGATGCCAAAGCCAAAGAATTCGATAGTATCGTTAAAATCGGTCGTACGCATTTGCAAGACGCGACGCCTTTGACCCTAGGTCAAGAATTCAGCGGTTATGTCAGCCAACTTGACCATTCATTAACTCGTATCGATAACGCGCTACAAGGTCTATATGAATTGCCACTAGGCGGCACAGCGGTTGGTACAGGTCTAAACGCTCACCCTGATTATGCGGTAAAAGCGGCTGAGCAATTGGCTGAATTAACAGGCTTACCGTTTGTCACCTCACCAAATAAATTTGAAGCACTAGCCGCTCGTGATGCCGAAGTGTTTGCTTCAGGCGCACTCAAAACGCTAGCTGGCAGCCTAAATAAAATCGCTAATGACGTCCGTTGGTTGGCATCAGGTCCTCGCTGTGGTTTGGGCGAATTGACGATTCCAGAAAATGAGCCAGGCTCATCTATCATGCCGGGTAAAGTAAACCCAACCCAGTCAGAAGCAATGACCATGGTCGTCGCTCAAGTCATGGGTAACGATGTCACTATCAGCATGGCTGGCGCGTCAGGTAACTTTGAGCTTAACGTTTATAAGCCAGTGATTGCCTTTAACTTATTGCAATCTATCAAGCTATTGGGTGACGCTTGCAACAGCTTTAACGAAAATTGTGCGGTTGGTATCGAGCCAGTCAAAGACAAAATCGATGACTTCTTGCATAATTCATTAATGCTAGTGACTGCTTTGAACCGTCATGTTGGTTATGAAAACGCAGCAAAAATTGCTAAGACTGCTTATAAAGAAAACAAAACTTTGAAGCAAGTGGCGGTTGAATTGGAGCTGTTAACTGAAGCGCAGTTTGATGAGTGGGTAACCCCTGCGGATATGGTGCATCCTTCTTAATTTAGATTTTTTTGGGTAAATAAAAGATCTTGTCATGTAATGTGGCAAGGTCTTTTTTATGCTGTAAACTTATATTTAGGTTACTAAATTTTGAGTGATTTAATACTCTTATACTATAGTCTACTGTTAGGCTTTATGAGGAAAGTAGAATGGAAAGTGCATGGATTGGTTTAGCAGGGCTACTAATTGGCGTTTTACTTGGAGAGTATTTTCACAGAAATAAACGGATTGAAATTTACTCTCAAAAAGTGTTTGATAAAAGATTATCTGTTCATGAAGAGCTATATAAAATTTTTCTTGAAAGTAATGAGATGGTATCAGAAGCAATGACAAACTCAACTTTGAACGAAGTATAAAGAAAAAATTTAGTTGGCTCTGTAATACATTCTCTTTGTGCGTTCACGGACAAAAACGGATTCTATTTGAATGATTGTCTTATAGTTCAGGTTGTAACCGCATATATGGGGGCTGAAGACGTTTTAAGTTATGAGGATGAGCTAGGTGCCATATCGGTAAGATCAAAAGTCTATGAATCAGCTAAAATAACAAAGAAGATGATACTTGAGGAGGCTGGTGTTACTGAGGTATTTAAGCATTTCTCTACAATATCAAAATCCAAGCCTAATTCTGCTGTGATCAGGTATTTTAGAAGATTGAGAATTAATAAGATGACAATACAATACAATACTAATAGGGTGCGTCCCATGCACCATTTTTAAGAAATAGCTATACTATCGGTGCGCTAGGCGCACCCTACAATTAAAGTAGAGATAAAAAAAGACCTTGCCACATCAAGCAACAAGGTTTTTTTTACCTAAAATTTATTTTTAATTAAAACTTATAAAGTAATCCTAGCGTCGTTGTTGCATCCGTACGCGAGTCAACCATTGGGCTGTCGTATTGCTCATTTGGCAGATAGCTTAAGCTTTGATTGGCAAATCCTGCCCAGCGCTCATTAAAATCATAATTAGCGCTAATATTGATATAAGGATTTAAGCTATTATTTGACTCATAAGCAGCGACGCCTGTCTTCGCTGACTCTTGTGCACTAACGCCATAATAATAGTTATTGTAGTCTGCATCATGGTACTCAAAGCCAATGCTTGGATAGACGGTCAGCTTATCTTTAGTGATTTTAGCAAGATAGGTCAAACGCGCTGTATTACCACCACTTTTATCTAAAACGTCAGTCGCGACTTGCAGGCGAAAACCACCCACAGGCGTACGACGCAGATATGATAGACCGGCAGCGGCTGAAGCCTTACGTTTATCTAGACCTTGCAGCGCGCCAGTTGCATCGTCAGGGTCGAACTCACTGCCATCGAGCTGCGCATAAGCAGCTAGCTGATTGGTGCCATCATTGATGATATAAGCGCCCGCTTGCGCACCGCGTGCATAGATTCTGTTGTTATCATAAAACACACCCGGCAATACTTTTATGTCGGTGCTGTCTTCCAAATCATAAGCCGACTTGACCGCCATGACGTTGACGCCAACGCTTAAAATGGCATCTTTATCAGTCGGTAAGTTGTTTTTAAACAGTGCGGCATTAGAGATGCTGGCGACACTAAATAGGGCAGTGGCGGTCAATGCGCTAAGCACAGTGCGCGTCAACGGTTTCGATAGCGCTGATGATTTAAACATGATTTGCTCTCATAAGTGGGTAGGATAAACGGTAAAAAAAGCATTGAAAAGCATTGATAAATAGAATAATAAATAAGTCTGGCATTTTACTCAATGGCGGCGAGCACTTGTAGTATTTGCTGATGGATATCTTGCCACCACCAGACAAAACCAATACTGATCAGCAGCATGACCAGCCACGGTAGCAATTGCCAAATAAGCGTCGATTTGGTCGCTGTTTGTTGTTCGTTAATTTTGCCGTGATTAAGGGCTGCTTGATTGGCATAGTTATCTAAGGGTAAGTTTACAGCAGAGTCGTGATTAAAACTGTTGTTATTATCAAAATTACCCTCATTATCAAAGCGAGGAGCGTGGTTAGAAGTAGGGATAGAAAAGTCAGTATCACTACTTGTTGGAGAATTGATATAAGTAGCCTGATAAATGTCTTGCGCTCGGCTAGGCATATTCTGTAGCGTAACAGCCAAGCGCTGACGGTAGGCAATGGCAAACGCCAATGCAATCACCAATCCTGTGACCGCGCCGCCAATATGGCCAGCATTATCAATGCCCGGTACGGCAAAGCCATATACCAAATTGATGCCCATAATAATGATCAGGCTTTTCAGATTGAGCACCATGCCATTGACTGAGATTTTAAATAGCGCGGCTATTAATAGCGCGGCACCGATACCCATGATACCTCCAGACGCGCCCGCTGATAGTCCGGGTTGTCCAGTGCCATCCAAAATACCTTGCCACGTGACATAATTGTTCAGTAAATTACCACCGATTGCCGCCAGTAAAAACAACGCCAAAAACTTCGCTGAGCCAAACATCGGCTCGGCGATTTGCCCAAAGAAATACATGGCAAAACCATTAAACAATAAATGCATCAAACCGATATGTAAAAAGGCACTACTTGCCAAGCGCCATGGTTCACTGTCCATGGTATAAGGCAGAGCATTGGCACCCCATTTTAGCAATGCTTCAGTCGATGGATTATTGGCATCGACGCCGCTCAGCACCTGCATGATAAATAGCCCGATAAAGCTGACTAATAGCAAAGTGGTGACGGGCGCGGTTTTTAATAATTGTTGAATGGTCATAAACGCAAACTATCAATAGTAAATGATGAGTAGAGTATAAAGGCTAGGGTTAAGGCGTGTCACCCATAAGTGGGTTATAGTCGATTCAACTGCAAAACGATATAGGGTTGCTAGAATAAATTTTTCGCAGCCTCTGGAGTGCGAGGCACACAGCAAGCAAGAAAAATTTATTCAAGCAGCAAGCTATTTTGGACATATCCTTTTCACACCGAACTGAATATATCAATATTTAATAAAGCTGCGCTGTTTAATAAGGACTGGCTTTTTAATAAGCATGAGTTTTAAGATTCTCATAAGTGCCTTTAACCAAAATGTCATCCGTCACTTGATTGATATCGGTATGACCACAAAACGCCATACTGATATCACACTCGTTATAAATAAGCTCTAGCGCACGGCGCACGCCATCTTCGCCATAAGCGCCAAGCCCATACAAAAACGCGCGACCAATCATCGTACCATTGGCGCCTACAGCGAGTGCTTTGAGCACATCTTGACCAGAGCGAATACCACTATCGAGCCAAATCTCGATATTGCTATTTTCCGCTCGTACCGCTTGCACGATATCAGCGAGCGCGGCAATGGAAGACAACGCCCCATCAAGCTGACGGCCGCCATGGTTTGAAACCACCAACGCATCGGCACCGCTACGAGCAGCCATGATGGCGTCTTCAGGTTCCATGATACCTTTGATAATGAGCTTGCCGCCCCACATATCTTTAATGCGTGCGACGTCATCCCAGCTTAGCGCTGGGTCAAACTGTTCAGCCGTCCATGCCGAGAGCGATGAGATATCCTCGACGTTTTTGGCATGACCGACGATATTACCAAAGCTATGCCGTTTGGTACCGAGCATATTCATGCACCACTGCGGCTTGGTCATGAGGTTTAATATATTAGCAAGCGTAGGTTTTGGCGGCGCAGATAGACCGTTTTTGATATCTTTATGACGTTGGCCGAGGACTTGTAAATCCGCGGTTAAGATAAGCGCAGAACAATTGGCCGCTTTAGCGCGGCGAATCAGGTTTGCCATAAATTCTTGGTCGCGCATCACATAGAGCTGGAACCAAAACGGCGCACTGGTGTTTTCTGCCACATCTTCGATAGAGCAGATACTCATGGTTGAAAGCGAGAAGGGCACGCCAAATTTCTCCGCTGCCCGTGCGGCGTGAATCTCACCATCGGCCCACATCATGCCAGTAAAGCCAGTTGGGGCGATAGCAACGGGCATTTTGACTTTTGAGCCCAGCATATCCGTGGCAAGCGAGCGCCCTTCCATATTGACCAGAACCCTTTGGCGCAATTTAATACGGTCAAAGTCGGTTTCATTGTTGCGATAAGTAGTCTCAGTCCATGAGCCTGAATCGACATAATCATAAAACATCCGTGGTACTTTACGCTCGGCAACACGGCGCAAATCCTCAATTTCCGTTATTTTCTTTAAATCTTTCATAAGTTTCTCATTATTATCATTTTTTACGTTGTCTGTTTTATGACGCTGCTAATAATTGCTGCAAATCCAACACTGAAAAAGGATAGTTCAAGCGTTTTGATGGCGTCAATATCACAGGAATCGTAGTAGCAAACTCCATCATCAGCACCTCATCAAAATCAGCAATATCAACATACTGATAGCGTATCGGCTGCACCGCTTGAAATTGGCTAAGCAGCTGCTCAGCGATGTCACAAAGATGACAGCCAGTCGTTCCGAGTAGCCACCATTTATCCTGATTTTCAGCCGTACCAAGATTGGGATTGGCGGCAATCATGCGTGCCCGTAACATTGCTACTGTATTATTAGCCATATTTACACTCTTATTCTTATATCTATTTATCGCCAAGCGTTAGTTTTAAATTTTTAAAGAAAAGTATTCGTAGCACTTGGCAGTATTTACATAATAAAGAAATAGGGTAAATAATGACAGCGATTGTGAGATTAGGTAAGATGACCTGCTATTTATGATTAACGCGTTAGGGTTAACAGTTTATTATGTTGACTATTTTTTAACTACTTGGATATCGCTCGCATGGCAAGTTTTGGCACATTTCTCAAACGCTTATTACTGGCATTCATGTTGTTGGTGGTGGCTTTTCATATATTGGTCGCAGGTCTGCTACTGATTTGGAAGACCCAGCCGATTAATAATAGCATGTTTATGCTGACCCATCGTTTAACGGGTGGCACGGTCACGCAAACGTGGGCTGAGTATGACGCCATTGCCAAATCTGCCAAACAAGCAGCGATTGTCAGTGAAGATTCGACCTTTAGCCAGCATAATGGCTTTGATATGAAAGGCATTAAGGCGGCACAGAAAAAGAACGAAGAAACGGGCAAAATGTCAGCGGGCGGCTCAACGATTACCCAGCAATTGGCCAAAAACTTATTTCTTACCTCGCATCGCTCTTATACCCGTAAAGCTGAAGAAGCGATTATCACGGTAATGATAGAAACCTTTTGGGATAAGCAGCGCATTTTGACCGCTTATCTCAACGTCGCTGAGTTTGGCAATGGCATTTATGGTGTTGAAGCCGCCGCCCAGCATTATTTTGATAAGTCAGCGGCCAACCTAAATCGTGACGAATCGGCTTTGCTCATCGCCATGCTGACCAATCCAAAATACTACGAAGGTCATCAAAGTGACAAACGCTTGCGCAACAAACAACGTATCATTAAAAAACGCATGAAAAATGCCGTCTTACCGCAATCCGCTTAGAAAACGATTGGCTTAGCATGTAATTAGCTTAAATTGTCGGTTGGCATTAAATAGCGTTCATAAAAAGTAAAAGATGACGGCATATCGATCACGTAAAGGATTAAAAAGGTGGCAGAGATGGTTAATAAGCAAAATAACGATCATGAAATTAACGATAGTATTGATGTCAGTACAAAAATGAATATCAAGGTCAGTACAAGCCTAGTCACAACAGAAGAAGAGCTAACGGCAAGCTCGAGCAAAGGGTTGAGTGAAATAGACTGGCAGCGTTTCGACGATGGCAGCTATTCACCGAGCAGCTACATCAATCGCGATTTGTCTTTATTGCAGTTTCATCTGCGGGTGCTGGCGCAGGCCGCCAGTCCGCGCCATCCTTTGTTAGAGCGCTTGTTTTTCCTCATTATATTCTCTTCCAACATGGATGAGTTTTTTGAGATTCGTGTCGCCGGTATCATGCAAAAACTCAATATGGGTGATGTCTCAACCAGCGCTCATGGTATGCGCCCAAGCGAAGTGCTCAGAGAAATCTCTGCTGTCACTCATAAAGCCATCAGCGAGCAATATCGCATTTTAAATGAAGATATATTGCCAGCCCTGGCTCAAGAAGATATCCGCTACTTAAAACGTGACGAGCTAACTCCTGAGCAATCGGCATGGATGAAGCAGTATTTTACCGAGCAAGTCTCACCAGTCCTCACACCTATTAGCATTGATCCGGCGCATCCATTTCCACGCTTAGTGAATAAAAGCTTAAACTTTATCGCCACGTTAGAGGGTAAAGATGCCTTTGGTCGTGATATCAATCTAGCTATTGTACCAGCGCCGCGCAGCTTGCCGCGTGTCATCCGTCTGCCTGATGAGCTGACGGGTGGTAAAGAGCATCATGTGATGCTATCTGCGGTGATTCATGAGCATATCGGTGAGCTGTTCCCGGGGATGAATGTCACTGGTTGTCATCAATTTAGACTAACGCGCAATGCCGATTTGGATTTGGCAGAAGATGTCGATGATATTGCCAAGGCACTAGAGGGCGAGCTTGAAAACCGCCGCTTTGGCGACAAGGTACGTTTAGAGGTCACTACCGATTGCCCAGCGCCGATTAGCGATTATTTGCTCAATGAGTTTGAGCTACACGACAATCAACTTTACCGCGTCAATGGGCCGGTGAACTTAACGCGCTTGCTGTTTGATTTTAATATCCCAGCGCTACGTTATCAGCCTTTTACCCATGTCGTCCCCAAACCGTTCCGCCGTGAAGTCGATAAGCTCGATAAAGCGACCAGTATGTTCGCCGCGATGCGTAAGAGCGATGTCTTGGTTCATCATCCGTTTCATGCGTTCTCGCCGATTATCAATCTATTGTGGCAAGCAGCAAGTGACCCAAAAGTGCTCGCCATTAAGCAGACCTTATATCGTTCAGGCACCAATTCAGAAATCGTTAAAGCCTTAGCGGCGGCGGCGCGCAATGGCAAAGAGGTCACGGCGGTTATTGAGTTACGCGCTCGTTTTGATGAAGCATCAAATATCGCGGTGGCTAATTATCTGCAAGAAGCAGGCGCGGTGGTGGTTTACGGTATCGTCGGTTACAAGACCCACGCCAAATTGATGCTTATCGTTCGCCGTGAAGACGATAAAATTCGTCGTTATGTGCATCTAGGCACTGGTAACTATCACGCGGCCAACGCCAAGGTCTATACCGATTATGGTTTATTTAGTGCCGATCCTGATATCTCAGAAGACGTGCACAAAATCTTCCAAGAGCTAACAGGCATGGGCAAACCGGCCAATCTAAAAAAACTCCTACATGCGCCATTTACCTTGCATGAAAAGCTCATGAGTTTTATCGATGATGAAATTGCTCAAGCCAAAGCAGGCAAACGCGCTCATATTATCATCAAGGTCAATGCGCTGACCGAGCGCCGACTGATTGATAAATTGTATGATGCGTCGCAGGGAGGCGTTAAGATTGAGCTGATTTTGCGCTCCATGTGCTGTCTACGCCCGCAAGTAAAGGATTTGTCCGAAAATATCACCGTCCGTTCTGTGATTGGGCGCTTTTTGGAGCATACGCGCATTTATTACTTTTATAATGCTGGCTATGAGCGCTTGTATTGCGGCAGCGCCGACTGGATGGACCGCAACTTATTCCACCGCGTTGAGGTGGCGTTCCCAATCGAAGACAAAAAGCTATTCAAGCAAATTTATCAAGATGGCTTAATCAACTATCTACACGACAATACTCAGGCTTGGACGCTTGATGGTAATGGCGTTTGGCAGCAATTACAACCAGCGGCAGATGAAACACCGCATATCGCACAAGAGCATTTATTAAAGGTCATCAACGGCGTTGGCGAGACAACTTAGACTAGTTCTCAACAACCTTTTTAGATTCAATAAGCATTGAAAAATCCAAATAAAAACCAAGCATCTGTATTTATCGGATCTTGGTTTTTTTATTTAACAGCGCTTATAAAGTTGCGGAATAAATTACTAAAAAGTAGCGCACTAATGAAAAGCAAGTTACAAACTGTCGGCTAACCTCACATTTATTCACACATTGATACGGCAGTACACTGGTGAGCAGTCAAAAATTATTCTTATAATTAAGTTATACCTTGTCTCTGATAGCTGATAGACAGCAGTCTATATATCAATAATTTATAAAGAGCGAGCAAGGATAAGCTAATTATAGCTAGTACAATTTTATTATAAATAAATTACAAATAAGAGGAATTGCACCATGAGTAATACCAATAATGACACATCTGATGTAAAAAAAGCGGCAGAACAAGCAGATAGCCAACAAATCGAAAAAAACCTAACCGATAACAAGCAAGTCGATAAACCTGAAAATCTAAGCGAGGAGCAAAAAACGCCTTTTATCGAAGATGATTTGCGGACTGATAAATAATAAAACTAATCTGCTGCTCTACACCAAACGCGAGGGACACGCCATGAAAGACTTTACCCAACCTAATGATGAAGAACCGGTACTAATTGATGATCCAGCGGCATTAAAGCCAAAAAATCCTAAAGACAGTTACAAAGGTCGAAAGTACGAGCCGGATATTGATGGACCTGAGCAAGCATCACAGGAAACCGATGAAGTATATGTAGACCCACGTAAAGAAGAGGATTTGCCACCTGGTGGTAAAAACGTTGCTGATTTAAACGCTTATGACTTGTCTCAAAAGAATAATGAGTAAACGTGAGAACGATAAGCGAATTTACCATAACGATAAAAATAATAATTTAAAAAACAATAAGGACATTATGATGCAAGCCAAAGATATGCCAACCAAAGATCCTGAATTAACCAAAACTCGTATTCAGGAGACTGATATTCGAGAAACCGCTATTACAGAGAATGAGGTTCATTCATCTGTTGCTCATGATGAAATCGAAGACAATACTAGAGTCAATAAAGGTACCGATACCTTTAAAGAAGGTGTGATAGAAACAGAGCATGTAAACAAAAATGACAATCCTGCGCGTCAGCCAGATCGCCGCGATCAAGAAGGTAATGCTTTCGATGAAGGGGTAAATGAGCATACTATCATGCCTGAAGCGGCTAAAAGTACCGATATAAACGATTTAAATCGCTATGCCAATATTGATAATGCGCAAACACGCGTACTAAATCCTGACGAAAAAGATTTCTAATAGTTAAGATGAAAGGTGTTTAGCGTGGCTAAGAGTGCTAGCAAATATAGATAGCTATTTTTTATATGCTTATAATTATAAAGAGAAGGCCTATGACTATACAAAACGACAAGAACGTTAATGCTACGGACGTTAATGATAAGGATGTTGATGTGCATCAGCAAAAGCTGAATCATCCAGAAAATAACTCTAATCTAAAAGATGCCGATGATAATAACGGCATTGTACCTGACGATGCCCTGCAAAAGGTCAATCCGGCAGAAGCAGAACGGTTGACGGATGACCACGATCCGCATCATGTGGTAAAAAATCACAAACAATATGATACTTCGATAACCGAAAGCGATAAATAATGGCTTTCAGGACAATAAAAGATTGAATAATATAAGAACTTGACAGTTTGTAATGTTGTTTTAGATTGCAGTATTTAAAAGGTTTAATTATTAGTGAGGTTTTATACGCTAACGGTTAAACCTTTTTTATTTCAGGTGAAAATTAATAAGATGCTTAGTTAATTAAGCAGGGTTACCACTATGAAAGCGTAGCTCGCTATCTGGACTTGATATCAGCTCTGCTTCAACTTCTTTAAAAAAGGCGACACGTTCGTCAATATTATCTTCAGCTAAAGACTGCGCCAATGCCAAATAATCTTCAAAATGGCGACTTTCTGATTTAAGTAAGTAGCGATAGTACTTCGCCAATCGTTCATCATTAATGACTTCTGCCAATGTGGCAAAACGCTCGCAAGAACGTGCCTCGATAAATGCCCCAATAATTAAGACATCTACCATCGCCGCTGGCTCGTAAGTGCGTTTATGCTTGAGCATGCCTTTGGCATAACGTCCAGCGCTCAGATATTTCCATGCTTGCCCGCGCTCATTCATGATGCCGAGCACTTGCTCATAATGCAGCATCTCCTCGCGTATCAATTGTGCCAATTTGCGCTGTAAGTCATAAGAAAACTCATAACGAAAGATTAAATTCATCGCCGTACCAGCCGCTTTTTTTTCGCAGTTGGCATGGTCTTGAATGATTAACGGCAAATCCGCAAGGGCAGCATCGACCCAAGCCTGCGTGGTACGTGCGCCTAAAAATTCATAAATAGGCGATAGGTCTACTTTTAGTGGCGTTCTTAATTGCGCGATATCGACACTGTCTTCTTGAGAGCTGTCTTCGTCAGCGTCATTATTTTGGGTTAGCGTTGCAAGTTCTTGGGTAGTAATAGTCATAGTTTTTCGGACTTTTTAAAGAGTAGATGTAAGGCAGTATTTATTAAACAATAATAAAAAGGCTTAAGAGTGAGAGCTATTATAACGACTATAACGGCAAATATTTTTAATGGCGCTTGGCATTTCTGGCATGATGGATAATCAGGCAAGCTTGGTACTTTTAAATGCTTTGGCTTAACAGATAACTATTAAGCATAATTTGATATAGTAATGATTACTCAAGGTTTATACCTCATTTCAATTCTAGCGCCTAAGCAGACTATTGACCGCACCTAAAGCCATATGGCTTATAGGATATCATTTATAGACAGCCTAAGTATTTACTTAGTGAATGGTCTTTCCTTGTTTATTTCATTATTTGATAGTAGGATGAGATTTTGCTTTTAGAATATCTTGTCTTACTATTATTATCAGTTAATAGCTAGCCAATCGGTATTATATCAACTATCCATGCCAGCGCAAAAAGTAACGCTTAGCGCCCTAGCATTGGCTTTGCACTGCTCTAAATAGTAGCAATATAGATAATAGCAATCCGGGATTAACACACTTCACGAACAGATAAGGATAACAATATGAGCCAGTCTTCTAACGCCAATCGTATTCAAAAAGGCATTCTTGCCATCGATAAGCAGATGTTCGATTTTATTGAAAACGAAGTGCTGCCGAAAGTCGGTGTTGATTCAGACAGCTATTGGTCAGGTTTTGAAAAGGTTATTAAAGAATTTACGCCGCGCAATAAAGCGCTGCTCGCGACCCGTGCCAAAATTCAGCAGCAAATTGACCAGTGGCATCTCGACAATCCTGCCAAAAATGGCGATATTGATTACCCAGCTTATAAAGCGTTTTTACAAGAAATCGGCTACTTATTACCAGAAGGTGATGATTTCAAAGTCAGCACCCAAAACGTCGATGATGAGATTGCCCATATCGCAGGCCCGCAGTTGGTGGTGCCAGTCCGTAACGCGCGCTATGCATTGAACGCAACTAACGCTCGTTGGGGCAGCTTGTACGACGCCTTGTACGGCACAGACGTCATCAGCGATGAAAATGGTCAAGAAGCCAAAGGTGGCTATAACCCAACGCGCGGCGCCGCTGTCGTCGCCTATGCCAAAAAATTCTTAGATGAAAGCTTTGCATTAGCATCAGGCTCATACACTGATGCTACTGGCTTTAAAGTTGTCGATGGCAAGCTTGAAGTCGTACAAGGCGATAGCAGTACTGAATTAAAAGATGCCGCTCAGTTTGCAGGCTTTGTCGGCGAGGCTGAAAGCCCAACTGGTATTTTGTTAAAAAACAACAACCTACATGCTGAAATCCAAATCGATGGCAGCCATCCAGTGGGTAAAGACGACCCAGCTAACATTAAAGACGTATTACTTGAATCTGCTATCACGGCGATTCAAGATTGCGAAGACTCAATCGCTGCCGTTGATGCCGAAGAAAAAGTAGAAGTGTATCGTAACTGGTTTGGTTTGATGAATGGCGACTTGCAAGAAACCTTTGAAAAAGGCGGCAAAACTCGTACGCGTAAACAAAATCCAGACCGCGAATACACCACGCCAGATGGCGGCGCACTTATCTTACCAGGTCGCTCGCTACTATTGATTCGTAACGTTGGTCACTTAATGCAAAACCCGGCTATCTTGGTTGATTTGGGTAACGGTCAAGAAGAGATTTTTGAAGGCTTAATGGATGGTTTGATTACTCCGCTATTGTCTTTAAATGATTTAAAAGGTAAAAACGAGCTATCAAACTCGCGCAAGGGCTCGATGTATATCGTTAAGCCAAAAATGCACAGCCCTGAAGAAGTCAAAATGGCGAACGATTTGTTTAACGCCGCCGAAGATTTGTTAGGCTTAGAGCGTAATACCATTAAAATTGGTGTGATGGATGAAGAGCGCCGTATGACGGTTAACCTCAAAGAAGCTATTCGCCAAGCAAAAGAGCGCGTTATCTTTATCAATACGGGCTTCTTAGACCGTACGGGTGATGAGATGCACACCAGTATGAACGCCGGACCCTTTGTCCGTAAAGGCGATATGAAATCGCAAGCATGGCAGCCAGCTTATGAGCAGTGGAACGTCGATATCGGTTTAGAGACCGGTCTACAAGGCCACGCTCAAATTGGTAAAGGCATGTGGGCGAAGCCTGATGAGATGAAAGAGATGATGGAAAGCAAAATCACCCATCCACAAGCAGGCGCTAGCACAGCTTGGGTTCCATCCCCAACGGGCGCTACTTTGCACAGCATGCATTACCATGAGGTCAATGTTGCCGATGTACAAGATAGCCTAAAATCCCGTGAGCGTGCCAGCTTAGATGATATCTTGACCATTCCATTGGCCAAAGATACCAACTGGACAGAAGAAGAAAAGCAGCAAGAACTTGATAATAACGCTCAAGGTATCCTAGGTTATGTCGTACGCTGGGTAAACCAAGGCGTTGGCTGTTCTAAAGTACCAGATATCAATGATGTAGGTCTAATGGAAGACCGTGCAACCTTGCGTATCTCAAGTCAGCATATCGCTAACTGGTTGCATCACGGCGTGGTAAGCGAAGAACAAGTCATGGATACCATGAAGCGCATGGCAAAAGTCGTCGATGAGCAAAATGCGGGCGATAATGGCTATCAGCCAATGGCCAATAACTTTGATAATTCTTACGCCTTTAAAGCTGCTTGCGATCTAGTCTTTAAAGGTCGTGAGCAGCCAAGTGGTTACACTGAGCCATTATTGCATCAAGCGCGTTTAGACTTAAAAGCCAATACGCATTGCTAGTTCGTTATTTTTAAACGTTATTTTGGGGCTACTTACCCATGGTTGAGTAGTCCTTTAATACTTAGTATTGCTCAAGCATACTTAAAGCGATATTTTTACGTCGATTATTTATAGAAGTTACCCCTATTTGCCAATGGCAAGTAGGGGTATTTTTTTGTTTTTATCTGAACAATCGTTAAACCTTAGATTAAATATGGGTTTTAGAATTTTTCGTCATCAAAGACTTAAAAATATGTTGCAAATTATGTCAAAGTTGTTATGCTTATACTCGAAGTATGAGTTTGGTAACGGATGTTACGCAGTAGGACGCATAAGACTTAAGTTTACATGGCAGTTACGTTGTTTAATCCCAGTCATGTGAGTCATGGTTTTTTATCTTACGGTAATAGAACTTCGCCACACTTGTTTCTGACCAATCTCGGTAGCCAGTTACACATTATATCTTTGAGGATTTGTGACGATACCAATATGGGCGCCAGCTAATAATAGCTTGCTCATTACTAAAATTGTAAAGTGGAGATACCCCATGAAAAAACTACTTTTAGCGACAGCAATCGCCGCCCTATCTGTATCTGCAGCACAGGCAGCACCTACCGTTTATGGTAAAGTATTCGTTACTACTGATTACGTTAATGCTGAAATTGATGGTCAGAATATGGATAATAATAACAGAATTAATGAAGACAACGGTTCATTACAAGTTAATTCTAATATTTCACGTTTAGGCTTCAGAGGCTCTGAAGCGATAACGGCCAACACTGACGTAATTTACCAATTAGAGTACGGCGTTAAAGTTGATGATAGTGGTAGCGATAACATTGGCTTCAAAAGTCGTGATACTTATTTAGGTTTAAAAAATAAAGACTTCGGTGAATTCCGCTTTGGTCGTAACTACACAGTCATTGACTATATCAATAACGTATCAGTTAATGAAGGTTATTGGGATAATCTTGGCTCTAGTACTCTGAACAACAACGACAGCTTTGCTAATATTTTGACCCCGACCGTTGGTAACCGTATCAATAATTCAATCGTTTGGAAAGCGCCTAAATACAATGACCTACCATTAGCGCTTGCGCTGATGTATGGTGCTGATGAAGACTTTATATCTGAGAGTGATCGTGACGCAGGCTATGGTGCCTCATTGATGTTTGATCCAGGTACAGGCATTACCGCTGGTATTGCTTATGAGCAAGACATGAGTGTTAGTGGTGATATTATCCGTGGCAGTGCTAGCGTCGATTTAGGTAAATATATCGCAGCTCCTGTAAAGTTAGGCGTTCTATATCAAGAAGCTGACTATGCCGGTACTACTACTGCAACAGAGGACGGTTTAGTGGTGAGTGCTGAAATGGGTCTTTCGAATTTTGCCCGTCCAGCCTCTGTTTATATTCAGTATGACAAAACCGACAATATCAGTGGTCTTGAGAATAATGACTCAAATCAAGTCGTTGTAGGTGGCAAATATGCGTTTAAAAATAATATGATCGCTCATGCCTATGCTGGTCTAAATTCAGCGGAATTAAACAATGGTCGTTTTGGTTCGAGAGACGAAGACGGCAATGTTAATGAAATCGACTTACGTGGTGATATTGATGTACTCGCTATCGGTGGCGGTCTAGAATACTTATTCTAATCTAAACATTAGAATCTAAATAAAAAACTCATCCTTCGGGGTGGGTTTTTTTGTTTTGTAATCAATACTGTGTCTTGAACAACAGCGTGTCTTAAATAACAGAATCCGTAAAATTAATAATAACATTTGTGTAAATTTTGGTTTTTTCACCTTACTGTAATATTTGGTTGGTAAAGTTGTGTCTAAGTAATGCTTCTAGCTCATATATATAAATGTTCTATAGGGTAGTCACCCTGCTATTATATATATCGGCCAATCTTAGCCAATTTATCACTCAAATCGTAAAGTGGAGATACCCCATGAAAAAACTACTTTTAGCGACAGCAATCGCCGCCCTATCTGTATCTGCAGCCAACGCCGCCCCAACTGTTTATGGTAAAGCATTCTTAGCAGCTGACTATGTTAATGCTGAATTTGATGGTCCTGCTGGCAACATGTATGATGAAGACACAATAGAAATCAATTCTCATTCTTCACGTATCGGTTTTAAAGGCTCTGAAGCCATGACGGCTAACACTGATGTTATCTATCAGCTAGAGTATGGCACAAGCATTGATGGTGATAGCAATGGCTTTAAAAACCGCGATACATTCCTAGGTGTAAACAACAAGCAATTTGGTGAGTTCCGTGTTGGTCGTAACCAATCATCATTAGATCGTATCAATAACGTTGCTACTGCTGATGGCGGCTACTGGAATTACCTAGGTAGTAAAGCTAGTAAAGATAATATGGTAGAAAGTGGTCGTATTGATAACTCAATGATCTGGACTGCTCCTAAGTATCAAGGTCTTCCATTACAGTTGTCAGCAATGTATGCTGCTGATGAAGATGACAATAGTGGTGATGGTTTTGGTGTTGCTGCTATGTTTGACCAAGGTACTGGCTTCACCGCTGGTGTTGCTTATGATAAAGACTTAAACCTTGGTAATGGTGGCTATAATCAAACTGGTGATATTATCCGTGGTACTGCTACTGTAGATTTGTCTAAGTTTGCTGCTGTTCCAGTAACATTAGGTGCTTTATACCAAGTAGCTGACTTTGATTTTGCTGATAGCGAAAAAGAGAAAGGTTTTGTTCTAAGCGCGGCTATGGGTTTACAGAATTTTGCTAAACCAGCTACTGTTTACGCTCAGTATAACAACACTTCAAACCTACGTGGTTTTGATGGTATAGATTCTGATCAAATCGTTGTTGGTGGCAAATACTTCTACCAACCAAATATGATCGTGCATGCATATGCGGGTCAAAATGATAGTGATCGTGATGTTAGATTTGACGGCGTTCGTGGCGATACTAAAACACTAGCTATCGGTACTGGTCTAGAATACAAATTCTAATCTAAACATTAGAAAACGTATTATAAAAAACTCATCCTTCGGGGTGAGTTTTTTTGTTGTGACCTTTTTAAAGCCGCAGTGGGTTATAATAGCTACGTATTTACGATGATTACGCACTTATGACAATTAAGCGTTAAAAACTGAGTGTTTTAAAGAGTTTGCGCTTTTGCCCTATATTTTGTAGCGTATTTTTAGTAAAATCCTTCTTTACCAATTACCGACAGAGTACTATGACCAAGTTTATATTTGTGACCGGTGGGGTAGTGTCCTCACTAGGAAAAGGTATTACCGCAGCCTCTCTTGCCGCAGTCCTTGAAGCACGTGGCGTGAGCGTGACGATGACCAAAATGGATCCGTATATCAACGTCGATCCAGGTACGATGAGTCCGTTCCAGCATGGCGAAGTGTTCGTCACCGAAGATGGCGCTGAGACCGATTTGGACTTGGGCTATTATGAGCGCTTCTTACGCCACTCTAAGATGAGTAAGAGCAACAACTTCACCAGTGGTCGTATCTATCAAAACGTTTTGAATAAAGAGCGCCGCGGTGAATATTTGGGTGGTACGGTACAGGTGATTCCGCATATCACTGATGAAATCAAAAGTAAAATTCTTGCCAGTGGCGAAGGCTATGATATCGCCATTATCGAGATTGGCGGTACGGTCGGTGATATCGAGTCACTTCCTTTTATGGAAGCGGTACGCCAAATGCAAGTAGAGCTTGGACGCAATCGCGCCATGCTGATGCATTTAACACTAGTGCCTTATATTGCCAGCGCGGGCGAAACCAAAACCAAGCCTACTCAGCATTCAGTAAAAGAGCTACGTTCTATCGGTCTGCAGCCAGATATCTTAATCTGCCGCTCTGACCACCATATCTCACAAGACAATCGCCGCAAGATTGCGTTATTTACCAACGTCGAAGAGCGCGCAGTCATCATGTGTGAAGATGCGCAAAGTATTTATCAAATACCGCGTACCTTGCATGAGCAAGATCTTGATGATTTAATCTGTGAGCGCTTTGGTCTTGATGTACCAGAAGCGGATTTAAGCGATTGGGATAAAGTCGTCGAAGCTCAGCTCAACCCTGAAGCGACGGTGACGGTAGCGATGGTAGGTAAATATGTTGAATTGCCAGATGCTTATAAGTCTATCAACGAAGCTTTGTTACACGCTGGTATCACTCATAAAGCCGACGTCAAAATCGACTACATCGACGCTGAGCTGTTAGAAACCGATGATGCTTTATTTGCTCGTCTAAACGATGCCGATGCTATTTTAGTACCGGGCGGTTTTGGTGAGCGCGGTACCAATGGCAAAATGAAAGCCATTACTTACGCGCGCGAAAATAACGTACCGTATCTTGGTATCTGTCTTGGTATGCAGCTAGCGGTGATTGAATATGCACGTAATGTGCTACATATCGATGCCAATTCCTCTGAGTTCCATCGTACCGCGGCCGAGCCTATCATCGGTTTGATTACCGAGTGGTTGGATGAGCGCGGCGAATTGCAGATTCGTAGCGATGATTCAGACCTCGGGGGCACCATGCGTTTAGGCGCGCAGCAAGCGGAACTGGTGGCGGGTAGTAAGCTTGCGCAAATCTATGGTTCAACCAATATCACTGAGCGTCATCGCCATCGTTATGAGATGAATAATCGCTATATCGAGCCATTAGAGCAAGCAGGTATGACGATATCAGGCTATTCTGCCAAGCAGCATTTGGTTGAGTCGGTTGAGATTCCTAACCATCCTTGGTTTGTCGCCGTACAGTTCCATCCTGAATTTACCAGCTCGCCACGCGGTGGTCATCCACTGTTTAACAGCTTTGTTAAAGCAGCAAGAAACTATAGTGATAATAAATAGTCGTTATCGCACAGCAGCTTAATAACTATAAAAAAGACTGATCTTCGGATGGGTCTTTTTTTTTGGCTTTAATTCAGACTTTTCTAATGACATTTTTTATAGGTACAGCTTTTATATCAGGCAGTTAAAATTATCAATTACGCTTGGATACTTTTTTTCATTGAGCTATCGGTTACAATAGGAAAAGTCAGATGAATAAACGTTGTTGATAACGACAGTAAATAACAATAATGAGGGTCAGCACTTCATGGAACATTTATTAACCGCACAATCACATATCAAGCTCGATACGCCAAGTGGCAAGACGATTAATATCGGTAACGACCAGCCGTTTGTCTTATTCGGTGGTATGAATGTTTTAGAGTCCAAAGAATTGGCGTTTGAGATTGCCGAGCAGTATGTGGATATCTGTCAGCGTTTGGGCATTGGCTATGTCTTTAAAGCCAGCTTTGATAAAGCCAACCGTTCAAGCTTACATTCATATCGCGGGCCGGGTCTAGAGCAGGGTATCGATTGGCTAGGGCAAATTAAAGAAAAGTTCCAAGTGCCGATTATCACGGATGTGCATGAACCTTATCAAGCAGCGCCGGTCGCTGAAGTTGCCGACATTATCCAGCTACCAGCGTTTTTATCGCGTCAGACTGACTTGGTGCACGCGATGGCAAAAACTGATGCGATTATTAATATCAAAAAGGCGCAGTTTTTAGCACCGCACGAAATGCGCCATATTGTCAATAAATGCCTTGAGGGCGGTAACGATAAGCTGATTTTGTGTGAGCGCGGTAGTGCCTTTGGCTATAACAATTTGGTCGTCGATATGCTGGGTTTTGATACCATGAAGCAGATGAATATCCCCGTGTTTTTTGATGTGACGCACAGTTTGCAGCAGCCGGGAGCGCGTAGTGACAGTGCTGGTGGTCGCCGTGAGCAAATCACCACCCTTGCTCGTGCAGGTATGGCGACAGGTTTGGCAGGTTTGTTTTTAGAGGCGCATCCAAACCCAGAAGTGGCGAAATGC
Source organism: Psychrobacter sp. Sarcosine-02u-2 (assembly GCF_002836335.1). NCBI lineage: Bacteria > Pseudomonadati > Pseudomonadota > Gammaproteobacteria > Moraxellales > Moraxellaceae > Psychrobacter > Psychrobacter sp. Sarcosine-02u-2. The sequence goes on from NZ_PJBX01000177.1 coordinate 101,875, forward strand.
GATGGCCCGTGTGCGTTGCGAACCAGTCAATTAGAGCCGTTTTTGCGTCAGCTTAAGCAGATTGATGAGTTGGTCAAAGGCTTTGAGGTATTGGATACGCATTAATGCTATAAACGACGAGGGGATAAGATCATGGCGATTAAAGTTGCACAAGTCAGTATCGAGAATATCGATGATACCGAAGGGTTTGAGAGCGTAATGACGGCGCTAAAAAACATTACCGGTGTCACAGAGATTGAGCTACAGCCTGAAAACAGAATGGCATTTATCCATTATGATGATACCAAAACGACGGTGCATGCGTTTGTTGCAGCAATTAGCATGGTCGATTACGTGACTCAACCGTTTCCTATCGATGCCCCGCAAAACCCGCGTTATCATGATTAACGTTTAGTGAGTGACTATTTACTGCGGTATTTTTAACGCTTGATAGTTTCATAAGCCATGTTTATACAAATTTCGTTTTTATAAAAATATTTGAAGCAACAACGCTTTAATAAACTTACAACCAAACGGACTTGTTGTTAACAGTAATACGGCTTATGCTAGTTGCATGCTGTATTGGTAATTAAGCGCATAAAGAGCATTATCAAAACAGTTTTTGCACATTATAAAAAATTCACTAATAAAAAATCCGTTATAAGAATAAGGAGCCTCTCATGGCAAACCAAACTAGAATTATTAATATCGATGGCATGACTTGTGGTGGTTGTGTGGCAAGCGTACATAAAGCGACTGACGGCATAGACGGCGTAGAGACAATCTCTGTTGATTTGGCTGATAATTTAGCGACCGTGACCTTTGATGACACTAAGACCACTATCGAGGAGATAGCAACTGCTATCGATGATGCAGGTTTCGATGCCACCGTTGCTAACTCTTAAGATTATTTGTATTTATAAAAGAACCGGCTCTCATGGCTGGTTTTTTTAATGGCTAAAAAATAACGAGGCAGCAATAACTAATGTCTTTTCATTTATACGCCAATAGCTCTTGATGAGTTGCAAGCATAGAAAAAGTTGAATTACCGCCAATCATAACCATTTAGTATTTATCATCAGTAGGTTTAGAAAAGGGCTATTCAAATACGCTTTCGTCTAACACCTTTATCAAGCTATTGAGCTTTTTTTCCGCGCAAACGAATGCCTAAATATCTAAACGCTATCACGCGCTTTAACGCAATAACGAGTTCTCTCTATGAATGACGCTACCCGTACCGCTAACAATGACCCCTATGAAGTTGAGACTGATATCCAGTCAAATACGCCGCTTGCGCCCAAGCGTGCGCACCTGCAACTGGCGATTGAGGGGATGACATGTCAGGCTTGTGCGTCTCGCATCGAAAAAGTCCTTAATAAGAAGCCGGCGGTCTATGAAGTCAATGTCAACTTCGCTGGTGAGACGGCTAACGTCGATTATGATCCAGCGCAAACCACGCCTGAGCAAGTGACAGAATGGGTTAATAAAACTGGTTTTGTGGCCAATTTGCAGGCCGCTGATAGTTTGTTTGCTAAGTCGGATGAAGATACCGCAACTGTTTATCCATGGCGCCTGATTGCGCTGTGGGTTTGTTTGCTACCGTTCTTGGTTGGTATGGCAGGCATGCTCGTTGGGCAAGGTATGGCGTGGATGCCGCCTGTTTGGATTCAGTTTATCTTAGCGACCATTGTCCAATTTGGGCTGGCATTGCCATTTTACAAAAGCGCGTGGGCGTCTATCAAAGGTGGTCTTGCCAATATGGACGTATTGGTGGTCATTGGCACGGTAACCATTTGGGCGTATTCTACTTATTTATGGCTGACCCATGGCGATGGCACGTTAAGCAGCTTATTACAAAGCGGGCATGCAGGCGGACACGGACCAGCTGTTTATTTTGAAGCAGGGGTAATGGTTATTGCCTTTGTGCGTACGGGTAAGTATTTAGAGGAGCGCACCAAAAAGCATAGCTTAAACAGTATTGATTTATTATTATCCCTAACACCTGATGAGGTTGAGCAGCAACAGCCAAATGGTGATTTTCATAATGTCGCGCTACAAGCGGTGCAAGTAGGCGATATCCTGCGTGCCAAACAAGGCAGCCGTGTGGCAACCGATGGTGTCGTTATCAGCGGTGCTGGCTGGTGCGTTGAGAGTCATTTAACCGGCGAGTCCGTACCGCTTAAAAAAGAAGCAGGTGATGTACTGCTAGCAGGGGCGTTGGTCGAAAATGGCAGCTTACTCTATCGCGTCAGTGCGAAAGGCAGCGATACCAAGCTCGGTGATATGGTACAAGCGCTCAGCGATGCACAAGGCTCAAAGGCCAATTTAGCGCGCCTTGCTGATAGAGTAACGGCTATTTTTGTCCCTGTGGTAGTAACGATTGCCTTGGTTACTTTTGGGCTGACGTGGTGGCTAACGGGTATGGTTGATACTGCCTTAATGCATGCGGTGTCGGTGTTGGTCATTGCTTGCCCATGTGCGCTTGGGTTGGCAACGCCAGCGGCTATTATGGCCGGTATGGGTGTCGCCGCCCGTCATGGCGTTTGGTTCAAAGACGCGCAAAGCTTAGAGGCGGCAGGTAATATTGATACCGTGGTACTCGATAAAACGGGCACATTAACTATCGGTAAGCCAACCATCGTCGATCAGGTCATGGTGGATAAATCGCTTGCCGTCGATGATGTGCTGCAAATTGCCGCAAGTGTTGAGGCGCACGCCAGCCATCCATTAGCGACGGCGTTGATTAACGCGGCTAGCGAGCGTAACTTACCACTGATGACTGTCACGGATATCAGTGTCATCAAAGGTGCGGGTATACAAGCCAATATCGAAGGCTTAGGTGTGGTAAAAGTTGGTACGGCAGAGTTTGCTAATCTAACCCTGCCAAAACTGATGCCAAAAGTATGGCAAATTGCCAGTACTGTCGCCATTAGTATCAACGATGAGCCGCTAGGCGCGTTTGCCTTAGCTGACGATTTAAAAGACGACACGCCGCAGGCAATTACTGCGCTACAAGATGCGGGTATCAATGTTATATTAATGAGTGGTGATAAGCAGTCGGTTGTTGACCATGTGGCAGGGCAGTTGGGTATTGAGCAAGCGTACGGTAAAATGAGCCCACGTGATAAGGCGAGCCAAATTGCCCTATTGCAAACAGCGGGTCACAAAGTGGCGATGGCGGGCGACGGCGTCAATGATGCGCCAGCAATGGCAACCGCCGATGCCAGCTTTGCGATGTTTGAGGGTACGGATGTCGCCCAGCATAGTGCCTCTGCACGCTTGATGGGTGAGTCGCTCATGCATATTGATGCGGCGCAAAAAATTGCCAATGCAACGGTGCGCAATATCAAGCAAAATTTATTCTTTGCTTTTATCTATAATTGCCTAGGTATTCCGCTTGCCGCTTTTGGTTTTTTAAATCCTATGATTGCCGCTGCAGCAATGGCGCTGAGCTCTATTTCGGTATTGATGAATGCGCTACGTCTGACGCGTTTCAAAACCGAGGTTGAGCTAAATAACACCGTCTCTAATACTCAGACTGACAGTAAGCGTTTAACAAAAACATAAATGCCAAACCGCCTGTCATATCGTCGCTGTTAAGAGGGATTGCACCCCCTCTTTAATGGCTGATATTACAGGCGATATTTCATTTTATGGGCGCAAGTTGGGGTAAGATAAGGGAAGTTTGGCAAAATTTATGCTATGATGCCAAGCACGATAGCTGACAGTTAAAGTATTAGATGAAGCTTTAATAAGGCATGAAACCAGTCAATTATATGAATAGATATTGTTGGTTTTGCTATAAGTGCTATACGATATTTTGCTTTACCTTTTTTGTATTGTAGTTGCCGTTATTTATCCCTCAAACTTGGCATGACCATAGGAATTAACAGACATTATGTACGCTGAAGAAACCACCAACTTCGCCGCAATTATAGACATTCGCGCTCGTGAGATTTTAGACTCGCGCGGTAACCCAACGATTGAAGCTGATGTCATCTTAGCTGACGGCACAATTGGCCGTGCTGCTGCCCCAAGTGGCGCCTCAACTGGCTCACGTGAAGCGCTTGAGCTGCGTGATGGCGATCAAGATCGCTACATGGGTAAAGGCGTCAAAAAAGCCGTTGCCAATGTCAATAGCCAGATTCGTAGCGCGCTTATGGACAAAGACGTCACTGAACAGCAAGCGATTGATGACGCTATGATTGCGCTCGATGGTACAGAAAATAAAGACAACCTTGGCGCTAATGCCATGTTGGCGGTGTCTTTGGCAACGGCAAAAGCAGCTGCTAAGTCACAAAGCCTACCGTTGCATCAATATATCGCAAACTTGCGCAATCAGACATCATTGACCATGCCGGTACCGATGATGAACATCTTGAACGGTGGCGAGCACGCAGACAATACCGTTGATATCCAAGAGTTTATGATTGAGCCGGTTGGTTTCACCAGCTTCTCAGAAGCGCTGCGTGCGGGTACAGAGATTTTTCATAGCTTAAAATCTGTCCTAAAAGCACAGGGTTTAAATACTGCCGTCGGCGATGAAGGCGGCTTTGCACCAAACTTGCGTAGCAATGAAGAAGCCATCACCGTTATCATGCAAGCGATTGAGCAAGTCGGTTATAAAGCTGGCGATGATATCCATTTGGCTCTAGACTGTGCTGCCAGTGAGTTTTATAAAGATGGTCAATATATCTTGGCAGGCGAGGGTAATAAATCCTTTGATAGCCAAGGTTTTTCAGATTACCTCGTAGGCTTGACGCGTCAATATCCTATCATCTCTATCGAAGACGGTCTTGATGAGTCGGATTGGGATGGCTGGAAATACTTAACTGAACAGATTGGTGATAAAGTTCAGTTGGTTGGTGATGATTTGTTCGTGACCAACCCTGCTATTTTGCAAGAAGGCATTGATAAACACATTGCCAATGCGATTTTGATTAAGTTTAACCAAATCGGCACCTTATCAGAAACCCTGGATGCGATCTATCTGGCGAAGAAAAATGGCTATGCAACGATTATCTCGCATCGTTCAGGTGAAACGGAAGACAGCACCATTGCTGACTTAGCAGTTGGCACAGCAGCGGGACAAATTAAAACCGGCTCACTATGCCGCTCAGACCGTGTTGCAAAATACAATCAGCTACTACGTATCGAGCAACAAGTACGTGCAAGCTACCGTGGCCGTGAAGAGTTTATCGGTTTACGTGGCTAATCAGCTAAGTAGTTGAAAAGTTAGGCTTAAAGCTAAGCGCTATATTGTCATTCGCAAGATGATATAGCGCCTAATAAGTTAATCTAATTTTCGATTTTAATTATTATCCCTTTATCACTTGGCGTTAATACTTTATGAAATACTTTAGCCAATTTATCTTACTTGCTTTAGCGGTCGCTGTACTGTTAGGGCTGCAATACCAGTATTGGCTGGGTGAAAACGGTCAATTTGAGCATCATAAATTATTGACCCAGATTGAAGAACAACAGCGTTTAAATGACAATCAAGTAGCGGCAAATAACTTGCTGCGTACGGACGTTCATGATCTAAAAACCGGCCTTGAAGCGGTAGAGGAACACGCGCGTTTAGATTTAGGCTTGATTAAGCCAAATGAAACCTTTGTACAAGTATCAACAGCGCCGACAACCCATAGCCGTTATTGATTCTATCTACTCCAAAATAAACGATTACCTATAATTTTTTCTGTTTATATTTAAAGTACGATTTTTTTTAACTTCCTTGTTATCCAATCCGGTTATATCATCATGGAATCTGACCATGAGTATCAATCAAAACCACCTTATGAATACCACACCACATATACATGCCATGATTGTCGCTGCGGGTCGCGGTAGTCGTTTTGGTGCATCAATCGCCAAACAATATACCAAGCTACAAGGGCAGACCTTGTTACAACATAGCGTGGCACGGCTTGCGAGCAGTCGTTATATTGATCAGTGTTTATTGGTGATTGCAAAAGATGATCATACAGCGCAGACGCTTAATTTTGCATTGCCTATTGAATATACGAGCGGTGGAGCAGAGCGTTGGCAATCCGTGCAAGCAGGGGTAGAGGCGCTTATTAGGGCAGGTGCGCATGACTCAGACTTGGTGCTTATCCATGATGCCGCGCGTCCAGCGGTGCCTCAACAAGATATTGATAAAGTGATTAAAGCCGCGCTGCAAGAGCCGTATGGCGCTATCTTAGCGACCCCAGTTGCCGATACCCTAAAACAATCCTATACAGCGTCCTATAAGCACGCTAGCGCTGTCTCCGAAGCTATTAATAGCGCTAAAGGTGAACAGCATCCTTATGTTGAACGTACGCTTGAGCGTAGTAATATGTGGCAAGCGCAAACGCCGCAAGTCTTTCGCTTAGCTAAGCTGCGGAAAGTGTTGGCGTATGTTGAAGAGCATGACCTTGCTATCACCGATGAAGCAAGCGCGTTTGAGTACTTAGCGCTGCCAATTCGCTTGGTCGTTGGCAATCGGCAGAACATTAAACTTACCTATCCTGACGACGGTATCTTGCTTAGCGCAATTCTTAACGCCCAGTCCCAATTGTCTTAAAAGATTTTCACCACCGTCACTATTTGCATTTCTCATTCTTTC